>DATHNR010000593.1:0-4310 GCA_035485835.1 Puia sp. | reverse complement strand
CGACAGACTTCCGGAAATGAAACCATGGGGCATGCTCCTTGGAACGGAAATTCCTACGAAACGCAAGAAGTTTCTCAGACTTAAGAAAGTATAACGTTTACCCGCTTTTTATTCGATGCCCGAGCGGAGACATTGCTATTGAGCAAATAAATTTTATATTTAGTCTATCATGAATTAGAGGGTCTATGATCATTCACAGTGTATCGTTTTCTTTAAAGGAAGGGTTTAGCAATAAGGAAAAAATGGATTTCTTTTCAGCCGTTTTGAGGTTGAAAGGGATTCCCGATGTTGAAAATTTTACTTGTTTACGACAAATTAGTTCGAAAAATCCGTATGATTTTATCATCTCCATGGAATTTGAATCGGAAGAATTTTACAAACAATACAATGACCACCCGGAGCATCTTCAGTTTATACAGCATTACTGGTTAAAATTTATAAAAGAATTTCAGCAAGCTGATTTTACTTCTTTCAATATGGAAGATCTGAAATAAGAAAATGGTAAATTTTATATATGAGCGTTGAAAAGGAAAACGAGAAAATTTATCTTGATTACCTGGATAAGGAAATGACCATCGCGGGCATTTTGTCAACCTTTTGCATTGCATCATTACTGGTGACCATCAATAGTTTTATTCTTCCTGGTAAGGATAGTCAGACAAATATTTTCTGGAAGGAATCGCCCTGGTATTGCGGTTTAGGTCTGACAGGTTTTCTGTGCGCTGCTCTATCATTTTACCGTCAGCGGTCACTGCTGGCTTATTATTATGGACAAATAAGTCTTAATATGTTTCGCAAAAAGAATGAAGAGGTGGAAAATCTGCTTGATGAATCCGACGGCTGGGCAACCTGGAATTTCTATAAAACAGGATTTGGGTTTTTATCGATTTCCTTTACGGAATTCGCATTCGTTTTAATAAATAGCAGAATACATTCAATAGGAAATTTCCAACCTTATATCGCACTTACAATTGTGTTTATTTTTTTCATCAGTTTTGGCTTGTTTATTTTTGTCTATTCCAAATTTCCGTACGCAGAGCATCCATTCGAATTATTAAAAGATAAGAAGGCGAGGAACAAATATTACGAAAAGTATGGTCGCTGAAACTGACTACGTTTTCCTGATATTTCCTCTGCATTAAGGATTTGCCTAAATATGGCAGAGTTATAAAAAAGCATTACATTCAATGGTTAAACCTTGGAAGCCTTCCTGTTATGCAGGATAACTGAATTCTATGGAGAGTGTTCAATTATCAATTGCCTTACTGACTGCAGGTGTTGCCTTATTTGCCGGCCTGGTGAGCCTGTTTATTGGCCTGCATAAAGATGGAGAGAAAACGGATCTCTTTTTCGGACTTCTATGTATCGCTATTTTCTTATTTTTCATTGTCCCCCCCGTGGGTTTTATTTTAACCGATAAAGCTCCATTCAGTTTTGAAATCATCTTCAAAAGATTTTTTAATTTCTTTTTCTTCAGCATATTTCCCTGGTTTGTTTTTTACTATACTGGTTATAAAAAAAAGTTATTACCCTATACGATTCTCATATTGACTCCCCTGGTTTATCTTCTAATGATCCTCCAGAAAAGGGATATTAATGCACCAGTCTGGGCTTATATAGCATTGGTCGTAATTCTTTTATCCGTTGTTCATGGATTTATTGCTGTACGGTATCAGTTCAAAAACGGGACAAAGAGAAACGCGAAATGGTTTCAGTTTGCATTGTTCGTTTATCTTATTTTATTAACCTGCTCAGTAGTTTTTCAATTGAATGTTGAATATTTCGTTGCCAGATTTCACCGGAGAATATTTTTTCCGATTAATTTATTTCCCCTTTCTTTTATATTAATAATGGGTTTGCGACTTCGGACTAATTTTATAGAAAAGTACAGGCTCGAAAGACTTCTAAATTTAAAAAACGTTCAATGGGAATCTTTAATGCAAAACCTGCAGCTTGTGGTAGCACATACAGATAAAAACGGCATATTAAGTTATATCAACCCTTATGGAGTTAAATTATTGCATTATAATAATTCTTCGGAATTGATTGGTAGAAACTGGTTTGATTATTTTCTTCCGGGTGGCGAATGGGGGGATGTAAAAGAGATATTTCAAAAAGTGGCTTTGCAGGGAAAGGCAACCCCTCATTATAAAAATATAATTGTAACAAAAGACGGAGATGAGAAAATAATTAACTGGACAACAGAATTGGCTTATGATAATGATGGAAAAATCGCGGGTTTGATCAGTTTTGGTACGGACATTTCAGAGCAGGAGACCGCGTTTCAACAGATCAGGGATCTTAAGTCGGAACTGGAAAAGGAAAATCTGATGTTGAAAGGCGAAGTGCTTCCTGAATGGATGCAGGAGGAAATAATCGGCAAGAGTGAAGCGATCACCTATGCAATCCATAAAGCCAAAAAAGTATCCACTACCCATGCAACCGTTTTACTGGAGGGGGAAACAGGCGTGGGTAAAGAATTATTTGCCGACCTGATCCAGCGCTCTAGTTTAAGAAATATGAAACCTTTTGTAAAACTGAATTGCGGTGCACTTCCCGCGGAGCTTATTGAAGATGAGTTATTCGGTCATGAAAAAGGAGCTTTTACTGGCGCTGTTCAGGCAAGAAAGGGAAGATTCGAGATTGCTGACGGTGGAACCATTTTTCTGGATGAAATCGGGGAGTTGCCGCTTTCCTTACAACCTAAACTGTTGCGGGTTCTTCAAAACGGAGAATTTGAACGCGTGGGGGGTCACCAGACAATTAAAGTGGACGTGCGGATTATTGCAGCGACGAATCGTGAGCTCGGGGCAGAAGTGAAGGAGGGAAGATTCAGGGATGATTTATATTACCGGTTGAACGTGTTTCCCATCACGATTCCTGCACTCAGATTCAGAAAAGAAGATATCCCCATGCTCGTGGAATTTTTTATAGAAAAAGAATCCCACAAACATTCGAAATCTTTTAAAAATATCAACAAGTCGGATCTGAATCATCTTTCTGAATATGACTGGCCTGGTAATATCCGGGAAATGAGAAATGTCATTGAACGCGCAGTCATTAACAGTGATACAGCTACCCTCAGACTTGATTTATTCTATAATAGCATAAAGGACAAGGTTCGGCATAATTCCCCGGCATCACTGGAAGAGCTGGAAAAAGAACATATAATAAAAGTTCTGCAGGAATCCCGTTGGCGGATCAGCGGAGAAGGCAGTGCTTCTGAAAAGCTGGTTATGAACCCTAGTACCCTGAGGTCAAGAATGAAAAAATTGAACATCAGCAGGTCAGGAAATGAAATAGTATGAACAGTTTTTCGCGATATATCGCGAAAAACGTTTAATAAAATGCCGGGAGCATTAGACATCTTCATCAAAAAATACCATCAGATATTTTTTTTTACCTTCTCTATCAATGTTTTAATCATGGTTTTTCGTAGGTCTGTTTATTTCAGGCACACTATTAGAATATATTGATCCAGGTCAATTAACATATCTTTTTTCTCCTACCCGACCTTTCCTGGATTTTTTGAATAGGTTTTAATCACGCTGAATTATTCTGCATTATCAAATTATTATGTATGAAAAAATTAATGCAATTTTTCTGTTTTCTTATGTTTTTAAGTTTTGGAATTAACGCACAAGACGCTAAAACAAACCTCAGTTTACAGGTATCGGCGGCGGCAAAGACTAACCGTGGACAGCTGGCGGCCTATGTGTGGACCAGGACCACCCAGATCTTTTTGGAGGGTGAATTGAAAAATACCATTGTCAGTTCTCTTTCAATTGGTCCGGATGGGAAAATGGTAACCACGGCGGTTTCTTCAACGCCTACTTCTGCACCTCCTACCAAAGGTATTCGCGGAAAAATTGCGAAAAACAAAATCGATGATTTGAAAGACTATATAGATGAGGCTATGAAGGTCAGCATGGGATACCTGTATATGTCCCAGGGTAAAATGGTTGATTTCTTTAATGCTGCTGGTATTTCACAATCGGGAACCACCATTACAGTTTCTGGAAGTAATGTGAATCAGGCCAATGACCAGGCGATATTACTTCTAAATTCAACATCACTGGCATATATAAGCGAAACATTTAAGTCTGCCATGTCCGGCGGAGATGCGATAGGAGGAACCGTTAACTATAAAACATTTGACAATGGTCTCACTGCAATAGATAATGCGACGCTTGATCTGCCGGCTAAAAAAATGAAATTCATGATTTCCAATACTAATTATGCTAAAAAACTGCAGTAGTCTTTTTGTTGATTCAAAGTAATTCGGATTGCTTTCATTTTTCAAAGGATCT
>DATHNR010000592.1:0-8153 GCA_035485835.1 Puia sp. | reverse complement strand
TTAATTCAGATGGGAATCCAGGATCGATGTGCGGCAATGGGGGTCGTTGTATCGCTCGTTTTGCCTATGATCTCGGCATTCATAAAGAGGCCTATCATTTTCTGGCTAGCGATGGAGAGCATACAGCAGAAATAGATTCCGGATCGAATATCATAAACCTTAAAATGAAAGATGTTTCCGGTTACAAAGAATTGGACGGAAATTTTATTATTGATACTGGTTCCCCTCATTTTATTAAGTTCGTAAGTGATGTAATGGATATGGATGTTGTAAAACAGGGAACAGAAATACGTTACAGTGAGCCATATGCGAAAGAAGGGATCAACGTGAATTTTGTAGAAGAGAAAGGCCCTGATGAAATTATTGTACGAACTTATGAGCGTGGCGTGGAAGATGAAACATTTTCATGTGGTACTGGTGTTACAGCCTGTGCTATCGTTTGCCATCACAATGATGTAGGTTATAACGATGTAACTGTGATCACAAAAGGTGGGAAGCTTGTTGTAAAATACGACCGTAATTATAACAACAGTTATTCAAATATTTGGCTCTGCGGTCCGGCGGACAAAGCATTTGAAGGAATGGTCGAAGTAAATATGAAAAAATCCCTCGCTTGAAATATGCATCCTATGCCGGCATCGCCGCTGCTTTATTCCTGATCTTGTGTTGTTTTATTCCCTGGGCTTATTATCCCGACCTTAATCAGAATTTTACGGGCTTTTATTCAGAGCAAAATCAATATGGGAAACCAGGTAAAGCTTTTATTTTTCTTTCTGTTGTCTCTATATTCTTTTTCCTGATGCCGAGAATATGGGCTAAGCGTGCAAATCAATTTGTAGGTGTATTGATTTTTGCCTACGCAATGAAAACTTATTTTACTTACTCAGCCTGCTATCTTGGAATCTGTCCTGTCGTAAAATTGGGTCTTATAGAAATGCTTTTTTTTTCATTGATGATTCTTGCCTGTAGTTTATTATCAAAAACAAGGCTCAAAGCGTAATGCATAAGGCGTAAGGCCTCTTAATTATTGATAATCTCTAATGGAATAAAAATAAATTGCTCGGACTATTACATTTATTTTAGCCTTGTGCATTGCGCCTTAAGCTTTGCGCCTTTTCAATAACGTCCCTGTATCAGTCTTGCGATAGCAAAAGCACATCCGGCAGCGACTGCACCGATCATCATCACACGGAATGCCCCGCTGATTTTATTTACACCGGTGAATTTGCTTTTGAAATAACCAAAAACAAAAAGACAGACCAAAGTTATGGCAGAAGAAATTTTTAGTCCATCGAGACCATTGGATACAAAGAAATAAGGGCTCAACGGAATCATACCGCCAACGATATATGAAAATCCAATATTAAAAGCACTTTTTGTGGCACGTTTGGGATCTGGTTTTTCCAATCCCAGTTCATACTTCATCATTAGCTCAACCCATTTTTCCTTGTCTTTTACAACTTCTTCTACAGCCTGGTTCTGGATTTCATTACTGAGTCCAAGAGAAGAAAAAAAAGTTTTGAGTTCCTGTTTTTCAACTTCAGGAACGGTTTCCACTTCTTCATATTCCCTTTTCATTTCAGAATTATAATGATCAACTTCTGTTTTGCCGGCCAGGTAACCGCCAAGACCCATTGCAATAGAGCCAGCGGCTATTTCTGCCAGTCCTGCGATGATAATGAGATTTGTATTTGTAACAGCGCCGCTTAGTCCGGCAGCCAGCGCAAAAGGAACGGTGAGCCCATCTGACATTCCAATAACGATATCCCTTAAAGTTTCGGCCTTGAACACATGCTCTTCCCGGTGAATGGGAAGAGGATTTGCCACGGACAGATCAACGTTTTCAGGACTAATCATGTAGAATTTTAAGCAAGTTAAAAAATATTCAAATTCATTTCAATACAGCGAGACTGTCTTCAATAATTTCAAGACATTCATCCATTTGAACCTTCGAAATGATTAAGGGCGGTGCAAAACGAATTTTATTTCCATGAGTAGGCTTTGCCAAAAGCCCATTTTCTTTTAATATCAGGCAAAGATCCCAGGCCGCTTCAGCGTGGTTTTGATGAATTACAACAGCATTTAACAGGCCCTTTCCCCTTATGGTTTCAATAAATGGGGATTTAAGTGATTCAAGACCTTCTCTGAAATAATTCCCCATCAGGGCAGCATTTTCCGTCATATTTTCATTTTTCAAAACAGTCAGGGCGGTTATGGCCAGAGCAGAAGCAAGTGGACTGCCGGCATATGTAGATCCATGTTCTCCGGGTTTGATTGTGAGCATGATTTCATCGTCTGCCAATACAGCAGAAATAGGTAATACTCCTCCGCTGAGAGCTTTTCCAAGTATTAAAATATCCGGCCTCACATTTTCATGATCGCAGGCAAGCATTTTTCCTGTTCTTCCTAAACCAGTCTGAATTTCATCTCCTATGAATAATACATTTGCCTGTTTGCAATATTCATACGCTTTACTCAGATAACCGGCATCAGGAACAACCACACCTGCCTCACCCTGGATGGGTTCCATAAGTATTGCTGCTACGTCCTTATTTTGTAAAGCTTTTGCAAGAGCGGGCAGATCATTGTAAGGTATCAGATCAAAACCGGGCATATAAGGTCCAAATCCAGTGTAAGCACTGGGATCACTGCTAAAAGAAATAACCGTGCTGGTCCGCCCATGAAAATTATTTTCAAAAACTATGATGCGGGCCTTATTTTCAGTAATGCCTTTTACATCATATCCCCAGCGGCGTGCAAGTTTAATGGATGTTTCCACAGCTTCAACACCTGTATTCATCGGCAACACTTTATCATATCCAAAAAAGCTTGTGATGAACCGCGCATATTCAGCATATTGATCGTTGTGAAATGCACGGGAAGTCAGGGTAAGCCGCTGAGCCTGCTGGATCAGGGCTGAAATGATTTTCGGGTGACAATGCCCCTGATTAAGTGCTGAATATCCGCTTAGAAAATCATAATATTTTTTCCCATCAACATCCCATACATAAACTCCTTGTCCGCGGGAAAGCACCACGGGAAGGGGATGATAATTATGTGCACTGAACTGGCTTTCAAGTTCGATATATGTTAAATTGGTTTGAGATTCGGCAGTTGTCATTTGCATAAAAAAAAGAAAAAGTAAAAATTATAAAGTAAAAAACTGATCGGTATTGTATAAATGGTTAGCGTCCTCGATGATTGAGTAAGTCGAGGTTACCAGAAAGAATTGATATGGAGGCTAACTGCGTAATAAGAGATAAATTAGGGTGCAATATAATAATAAAAAGTTTAAAGCCGAAAGCCTAAAACTTGCAACGGTTATAGGATAACAGTCTGGCTAGCGTTTTCAACCTCAAATGAATCAGGAATCTCTGATTTTTTAAAAATTCCAAAAATCGTAGATCCGCTTCCCGTCATGGCAGCATATATTGCGCCTGACATATAGAGCTTTTCTTTAATTTTTCGAAGTGTGGGATAGACTTCGAAAACTGGTAATTCAAAATCATTCCGAATTGTATTTAACCAGTTTTGGACAGGTTGCAGAATACTTTCTTTCAAATCATTTCCCGGCAAAACCGGTTTAATTTTTGAATATGCCCAGGCTGTTTCAATCCTGATTTCCGGGTGAACCAGTAGAATGGAATATGCCGACAGATCCAGTGAGATTGGCTCCAGGATTTCTCCGCGACCCCTGGCAATGCATGGAGAGGACTGCATAAAAAAAGGACAATCGCTTCCAAGTTTTAAAGCATAATCGTCTATTTCCTTCCCGGGGATACGAAGATCAAAAAAATGACTAATTAGTTTCAGGGTTTCTGCTGCATCAGAAGAACCGCCGCCCAGCCCCGCACCCAGGGGTATTGATTTATGCAGATGAATTTCAAGGGATGTAATATGAGGATATTTTTTTTTAAGCATCTGATATGCAGCCGTTACCAGATTATCGTCTTTACCGTGTGGAATTTGAAGACCTGTTTGAAATAAGCTGTCTTCTTGAGCAGGAATAATTTCCAAAACATCACGAAGTGGGATAGGATAAAAAACTGTCTCCAGGTTATGAAAACCATCGGGCCTTTTAGCAATAATGGAAAGTCCTAAGTTTATTTTAGCATGGGGAAAGGAAATCATCCTGTGCGCCCTTTTTTTCGGCTATTGATTTCATCCCTGATTTTGATGGCGCGGATATAATCTTCCTGCTCAAGCACTTCTGAAAGTAAACTGTTAAGATCTTCCAATGAAAGGCCCCCCAGATCTTCTTTTGCGCCACCTTCAGTCGTTACAGTTTCTTTAGGAAGCTTTTTCTTTCCGGCGCTATCCTCCATCAGGATACCTGCGCTTTCAATGATATTCTCGTAAGTGTATATGGGACAACCAAATCGAACAGCCAATGCCAGGGCATCTGAGGTCCTTGAATCAATTTCTACCGTATCGTGTTCACTTATACAGACCAGTTTGGAATAAAAAATCCCTTCCTGAAGATCCGAGATGATAATTTCCTGAAGGTCTATTGAAAATGCGGTCATAAAGTTTTTCATAAGGTCGTGCGTAAGGGGCCTGCTTGGATGCATTTTTTCTAATGCAACGGCAATTGCCTGTGCTTCAAAGCCCCCGATTACGATAGGCAGTCGCCGGAGGCCATTTATCTCCCCCAAAACCACCGCATAGGAATGCGTTTGCGTAATGCTATGCGACAAGGCTACAATTTCCAATTCGATCTTCTTCATAAAACGGATCTGCCCCCTGGGCTTACTTATTCTGTCTGATGTTAAAAGGGCAAATATAAAAAACTAATCACTTTAAAAATGGAGTATCCGAATGGGCTGGATCAAAACGATCAGGCCACACCTTTGAGTTTTTTTACTGCCAATATTAATTTGGGTAGAATTTCAAAAGCATCTCCCACAATACCATAATCGGCTGATTTAAAGAATGGGGCTTCAGGGTCTTTATTTATAACCACGATTACTTTGCTCCTGTTTACTCCGGCCAGATGTTGAATAGCTCCGGAAATACCGATGGCAATATAAAGGTTTGGCGCAATGGCAATACCTGTTTGTCCAACGTGTTCATTATGTGGTCGCCAGCCGGCATCAGCCACAGGCCTGCTGCATGCTGTTGCTGCATGAAGCAATTTTGCCAGCTCTTCGATTGGCCCCCAGTTTTCTGGTCCTTTCATACCACGCCCGCCGCTTACTACAATTTCAGCTTCTGTTAGAGGAATTTCTCCTGAGGCTTTGGACACTGATTTTATAGTAACTAAGGCAGGTCCGACCGAAACATTTTCTGCTATAATTTCCGCTGATCCTTCTCCGGATTTCACAGGATAAACATTTGGATTGAGTGAAATTATTTTTGTTGAAGTTTTTATGGATACCGTGCAAAATGCTTTGCCGGAAAACACATTTTTTTTCACAAGAAATCCGGCCGTAGTATCAGGTAATGCGGTGGCACCTGTAACAAGTCCGGCTTTCAGGCTGACAGAAAGACCCGGGGCAATCGCTCTTCCGGTATTGGTATGAGAAAGAACAATGATGGTGGCACCGTTCTTACCTGCAATGGTTGAAATGATACTTATATACTGTTCGGCATCAAGTTGATTCAATGACTCCTGACTTACCGTATGAATTTTCTGAATACCATATTTTCCAAGGGAACCCAGGTCTTCTGAAACCGTCCCAAGTAATATGCCTTCAGCAGGTACACCGGTTTGTTTTGCCAGTGCCGCACCATAGCATATTGCTTCCAGGGAAGTTTTCTTTATTTTACCTTCAGAATGATCGATGAAAATTAGAACTGACATATTTTTTTAGTGTGATAGTGTGGAAGTGTGGTAGTGTGGTAGTTTTAACCCACTAATACACTAAATAAGTTTTGCTTCTTCGTGCAACAGGCGTACAAGTTCTTCGGGGTTATCTGCAGGAACCAATTTGACACCTTTTTTTGCCGGCGGCAATTCAAATGAAACAATTTCAGTTAATGATTCTGCCGCAACCGCTTCAACTACTTTTAATGGTTTACTTCGCGCACCCATAATACCTTTCATATTCGGAATTCTTTGTTCTGCCATTCCTTTCTGACAACCTATTACCAGTGGCAGTTTTACAGAGACTGTTTCTTCCCCACCTTCTATTTCCCGGACCAGGGTCGCTTCATTTCCGGATAAATCAAATTTAGCAGCAAGAGATATAAATGGAAGATTCAGTAAACCGGCAATCATTCCACCAACAGAAGCACCGTTGAAATCAATTGTTTCTTTTCCTGTAAAAATTAAATCATAACCTGTTCCTTTTGCCACAGCTGCTATCTGGGAAGCAACATAAAAACTATCCCCTGGCTCTGCATTAACCCTGATCGCTTCATCTCCACCCAGGGCTAGTGCTTTTCGAATGACGGCATCACAATCTGCGCCTCCAACCATGATAAGATGTAAAATGGTTGAAGGATCTTTTTCCTTCAACTCAATGGCCCGGACAAGGGCATACCACTCATCATAAGGATTCAGGATCCACTGAACTCCTTCCGTTACAAATTTCCGGTTGTTATCTGTGAAGGCTATTTTTGCCGTTGTATCCGGTGTTTTACTGATGCAGACTAATATCTTCATGTTATGCCTTAAAATTAAAGTTGTTTATGCAACTATACGAGGTATTTCTTGACATGACAAGTTTATGATAAAAAAAACGAAAAATAATCCATGGCATGGAGAAAATAGAAAAGCTCAGATCTTTCTTAAGTAATTCTCCTGAAGACCCGTTTTTAAATCACGCCCTCGCCCTGGAATATATCAAAATAGGGAATGACTCAGAGGCCAGGAGGTTATTTTTAAATATACTAACCCTGGATCCTTCTTATATTGGATCATATTATCACCTCGCGCGCTTGTTGGAAAGGGCAGGGGAAACTGAAAATGCAAAAGCCTGGTATGAAAAGGGTATGATTGCTGCAAAACAATCTGGCGATAACCATGCGTATAATGAATTGCAGGCCGCATACGAAGATCTCATAGATTAATAATGGAAAATCTTCTTACTGAATTTCAGGATTCAATTCACAGGCTCGGTATTACAAAAAATGACCGGATTCTGCTTGCTGTCAGTGGAGGAATGGATTCGGTTGTAATGACTGAATGCTGTATGATGGCCGGCCTCGATTTTGGAATTGCACATGCAAATTTTCAGTTGAGAGGTTCGGAAAGTGAAAGGGATGAAATGTTCGTACGTCAGCTGGCTTTGAAATACAATAAAACTTTCTTCACGAAGAAATTTGATACAAAAAAATTTGCTGCATTGGAGAAATGTTCAATCCAGGTTGCTGCACGTAAGCTCAGGTATGAATGGTTCAGTGCTTTAATGGGAATTGATAAAGAACTCTTTCAATTGCTTTTCACTGCACACCACCTGGATGATAATATTGAAACCATGCTTATGCATTTTTTTAGAGGTACTGGTATTGCTGGTTTAACCGGTATACCTCAAAAAAATGGGGAAATCATCAGGCCTTTTTTAAAAATTTCCAGGAGCAGGTTAAAAGAATTTGCCATCTCCCAAAATCTGGATTGGGTTGAGGATAGTTCAAATGCTTCAGACGATTATACAAGGAATTATTTTCGTAACAACCTGATTCCGTCCTTAACAAATATCTTTCCTGAAATTCATAATAATCTTGAAAATAACCTGATGCGTTTTTCTGAAGCTTCAGTCCTCTTTCATCAGGCAGTCAGTTTGCATAAAAAAAAACTCCTAAAACAGAACGGTTCTGAAATCCACATTCCTATCCTGCTTCTCAAAAAATCCGTACCATTACAGACCATCATTTATGAAATCATAAAAGAATATGGATTTTCCCCTGCGCAAACGGAGGAACTTATTAAGTTGATGGATAGTAGTAACGGGAAATATATTTCCAGTTCTTCCCATCGTATCATTAAGAATCGCGACTGGCTTATAATAGCCCCGCTTGAAGAAACAAATAATGCCCATATTATAGTAGATCAGAATACCTCAACAGTTTTTTATCCTCAGGGCAAGCTTCAGTTTAGCAATTTTTCCACAAAGGAGTCAGGATCTTTTTCAAAAGATCCAGCCAATGCCTTTCTGGATGCAGGGAAAATTCAATTCCCCCTGATCCTTAGAAAATGGAAAACGGGAGAT
>DATHNR010000591.1:0-13524 GCA_035485835.1 Puia sp. | reverse complement strand
GCTAATTTCCTTTTCTGATCCTGGTAATTAATGCTGTTCAAAATAATAAGCAGTGTAACAACTAGCAATCCAAGAATGGAACTTCTTGATGTAGACATAATTACTCCTAAAAGAAAAACGGGCAGAAGCCAAATTGTATATTTTCTTTGAGTCTTGTTTTTAACGATATCACACAAAACATATACGAACCCCATACCGATAATCTGGCCAAAAAAATTCCAGTTTGGTCCGGCTAATATATCATCATAAACAGTATCGTCGGTCCCGGTAAATTGCTCAAATATCCTGTGAATTGGAAAAGAGCCAAATACAATATAAGTATAGGCAAGGTCCGCAAATCCGATAAGAGCAGCTGCAATAACACCGGCTTTAAGATGATTGGCATTCCCATTTTTAAGATAAAAATAAAAGACAAAATATGTAGTAAGGAAAGAAGAAATAATTTCCTTTATAAGATCCACAGTAAGCAAATCCTGCGACATCGAGATAATAATCACATATAAGAGGAATACAATGAGTAATTTGGTATTAGGGATTCCGAGGAATGAGGAAAATTTAATATCTGTCGTCTTATCAACGATAATTCTGGCTAATAACGTGAGGGATAAAATAGCTCTTGTATTTAATGGCAATGACTGCAAATCAAAATTTACCCCCGCAATAACAAAAGTAAATAATAGTGCGGCAACGATTTCCGGCTTATAAATAAGCGCATATATGAACCCAACTGCTATCGCTATTAATACAATAAATTTCAAAATTCAGTATTTTAATTAATAAAGAATTAAAAATCGGTTATTGTTGTGGAACAAGAATTGTGAAGTCCCCATTGTTCCAGACTTCTTTATAATTATGCCTGTTTATAAAGTCATTCAAAATATTATTTTTGCCCTGAGTTCTTTTAAATAGCAAATAATTGTCAGCCGGCTTTACTTCAGGCCAGGCATTCCCTTCCCCGGTCGTTTTAATGAGCTGCCTCACTATAACCGGCAAATGATTTTGATGAGTTTCGGCAAATTTCATTTCATTTCTGAATAATTCTGTCGTATAAAACCAAATGCATGGATTCCTTACATAAGACCTTGTTGCTGTCATAAAATGATACATGGGCATGCAATCATAAGCAAGTACAATGTCGTTTGGTTTAATGTATTTTGAGCTTGCAACGAGTAAATCGTTTAAATCGTCTGCCCTTCCTTTGGATGTGAAAACACCATTCATAAACTTATTATCGACGGAATATCGCATTTCCAGCCTGCTGTGAGAATCGCACAAATAAGGGTATTTAATTACGTTATACAGGCATCCTATTGATACCGCACTAATAAGAATCCATTTTAAATTTCGAAACAGGGAATCCGAAAAAGCACTTTCCAGCGATGAGCTACCGGCAGACGACGCAATTGTCAGGTCAATCCGCATCCACTTTAACCTGGCTATATAATCCAGCGCTACCGGAAAAGCAATCCACATAGAATATACAACGACGGTTGCGATGCCTGCGGAACTTCCGAACGGATGGATTAAAAGTATAAGACCACCTATAACTGTCAGTAATTTGAAATCCGGTATTGCATTTTTTTCAAAAAGTACAAGGATAGAAAGTAGACTGAATCCGGTAAAGAATTCAAGGAGTCGAAAGGGAGTAAACCACCCGCATATAGCCAGGAGGAAAACAGCCGCAAAAAGTGTATAATTTAAAATCAGAATAACCATTCTGACAGTTTTTGTCCTGTTTAGATTCAGGCTATTTATAAATCCAATGATCAAAATCGGCAAACTGAACAAAATAAGAAACCGAACAGCGTTCTTGTAATCATTAAAGTTTATTTTAAGCAAATTTGTTATCCCATAGGCTCCATCCAGTCCATCATCTCTTTTTGCACCCTGGCTGGAGGTCGAAATCATTTTGATCGATTCAATAAAATAGGAAAAATGTCCAATCCATTTCATAAAAGCAAAAACCAAAATACAGGCTGCACCTGTTCCTATCAAAAAAAGCCCCGATCTGATGGCGATATATTTTACACTTTTTCTGGTAATAAAGCCATAATAAAAAAATGAAACTATTAATCCAATACCCAACAGATTGGGCAAACGGGTAAAAATATTCAGACCGACTATCATACCGCCGGCAATAATCATCCATTTCTTATTCTCACGTAATCCAATAAAGATCAAATAAGCCGTCACGATATACAGGAATGCAGACAGGTTATTATAGTAAAGGTTTTTCGCATCTTCGTTTATGAAAAGGCTCAGCATAATAAGACTCACTTTCAGATATCCGTTATGCAGATACTTTTTCAATAAATTATAGGCAATAATTATCGTGGCTGTTGAAACAATTGCTCCAAGGAACCTGATTCCCCAAATTCCAAGGAACGGGAATAATTTCATGAAACTGCCTCCAACGATCCCGCTAAGCCATCCCCAAAAAGCATACTGTACGGATTCCGGGTTGTTAAATATTTGCTGATAAAAGGCAAGATGAAAGCCTTCATCATTAAAATCAATGCCCTGAAAAATTACTAATACATGATATATGAAAATGAAGAGAAAGAAAATATAAATATTCATTCCGGTTAGCCATGTGCCGATCCTCTTCGGGATATTCATGTTTGGGGTTATTTTAATTTGGTCTCGTTCAGCCATAGATAATCCGATTCCTTCGCCTCAGTGATTTAATTAAGATGCCGATTTGATTTTTGAATATTTCTCAAAGGCTAATTCCAGAAAATAGCCCAGGTACTTTACATGGAATTTTTGAAAAAGTCTGTTAAAAATAATCTTGCCTGAAAAGTTTTTATTCCGGTTGAAGATTAAAATCCAGCGTTTGATAAATATTTTTTCAACGATGTCCATATCATATTTCCGTGTTGAATCCAAATATTTATACAACTTGATCAGCCAGGACTCCAATTTTTTTATACTGTTGCCGTCTTTGAAATATTCGAAATTTCCACTGGCAAAATGTGTGTGTAATATAAATTCATCTTCAGTAAAAGGAATACCAAGATCATTCAATATCATGTTATCCATCTTTTTTCGAAGTGTTCTCATCCCTTCCAGTTTCTCTATGCTGGTATTCTTACCGTGTACCCTGTATTGCGTTGCAAATATGGGGAGGTTAGATAATTTTTTACTTTTAGAAACCGTATAAAGGAAATAATAGTCCTCAATCATATCAAAGCTTTCTATATAAGGTCGTTCTTTTAACAATTTGCTCTGGATCATAACACTCGAATTGCAAAAGCAATTTTCAAAAAGAAGGTATGTCTTAATCTTTTTATCTGTGACTGGTATTTTAATTTTATTGATGATCCGGTCATTTCCGTCAATCACCTCATAAAAACTTCCGCACAGTGCATAATCAAAGTCAGATTCAAGAAATTCGACCTGTTTTTCCAGTCGCGATGCCATTGCGATATCATCATTGTCAAGTACAGCTATGTATTTCCCTTTTGCATATTGAATACATCTGTTTCTTGTTTTCGCTATTCCAAGGTTTACTTCATTTTCATAATACCGGATACGATCGTCTGAATAGGAATATATGATTTCTTTCGACCTGTCATTTGATCCGTCATTCACAATAACCAGCTCAAAATGAGGGTAAGTCTGGCCCAATATGCTGTCAATAGCCCGTTTTATATACTTTTCCGCATTATAGACCGGCATTGCAACGGAAACAAGTGGTAAGTCCATTATCCAAAATAGTTAAATTAAGGGATCATCAAAGATTGCTTTCAGATGAATTAATTCATGTTTTGGGCCTTAACGTAAATTTCATCTTATTTGGTCTTGAATCCGGTAGGCTATTTGCAACTTTAATAATTATTGTTATATTTAAGGCCTGAAATTTAGGAAAGAAAAATTTCATATTTGCTTGAATTACAGTCTTTTATACTCCAGTAATCCGCTAGAAAACCTTTGTTTATCGTAAGTTCTTAACCCAATTAACCTAATATTTTGATTCATTCATTTTTCAAAGGAATCCAAACCCGTTCCTTTAATAATTCCAGTTCAGGAACCTTCTTTTTTAGTTGTTTGGTCCTTGTTCTTCTGGTTTCATCCTGCGCCGCACCGAAAAACATCAATTATTTCCCAACTATCCAGGATGAAACAATTGCCAATAAAATGCCCATTCCGGAACCTCAGATTCAATTGAATGATTTAATGAGTATAACGGTTAGTAGTTCGAATCCCGAGGCTTCCGCGATATTTAATGCACCAAATGAATCCACCAATACTACGAGTTCAGCCGCCGCTTCGGCTAATACATTAACGATCGGATACCTGGTGAACCAAAACGGGGATATTATATTTCCGGTTCTCGGTACTTTACATGTGGTGGGCATGACTAAATTTCAACTTTCAACTTTAATTACTCAGAAAATAAATGAAAAAAAACTGCTGATAGATCCCATAGTATCTATCCGGTATTTGAATTTTAAAGTAAGTGTTATGGGTGAGGTCTCCAGGCCGGGTGTGTATACAACACCCACCGAAAAATTGAGTATTCTGGAAGCACTCAGTTTTGCTGGTGATATCACTATTTACGGAGAAAGAAATGACGTTCTTTTAATCCGTGAAAATGATAAAGGGGAAAAAATAATAAAACATATTGATTTAACCGATCAGAGTATACTTAGCTCCCCTTATTTCTATCTGAAATCCAATGATGTTTTGATTGTATCTTCTGATGGAGGCAGGATTGCCAAAGAAAAGAACGCACAAACAATTCCCATATTTTTTGCCGTCCTTTCCTTTCTGATCGTTGCTGTAAGTCAGATTAAAACTTTTTAATTTTACCTTGTTTATTTTGTATTAAACCTTACCTCGTTATGGAAAAGACAAACCACGTGACTCTGGAGAAAGAGAATAATGGTTTTCAGCAGATACTGACAAAATTTATTCCCTATTGGCCTTTATTCCTGATTGCCTTCGCAATCAGTATCACATGCTTATATTTCTATTTGAAATTTACTGTCCCCATTTACGAAACAACAGCCAGTGTTTTGATAAAGGATGAAAAAAAGGGGCAGGAAGATTCTAAGATGGAAGAAGTACTCAACGTATTTGGCACAAAAAAGATAGTTGAAAACGAACTGGAAATTTTCCACTCCAATTCCCTGATCATCTCTGTAGTTAAAAAATTAAGACTCTATGCACCCATTTCTGAAGAAAAAGGCTGGCGTGGATTAGGAACAACCTCTGCATATCTGACAAGTCCTGTAGTCGTGGAAGTACCTGATCCCACCGATATAGATGAAGCGAAAAAAGTATATTTCCGGTTTTCAAAAACAGACAGCAGCATTTATATCAATGAAACAAAGTATCCACTTAATGTATGGATCAATTCTCCCTGGGGCACGCTTCGTTTCTTGCCGAACCCAAATTATTACCCTGGTACAAAAAAAACACGTGGTGCTGTAAAATATTATTTTGACCTGATTTCACTGGACCATGCCACGAATGGCGTATTGGGCAATCTTACTGTTTCTGCAGCCAGTAAACTGTCTTCCATTATCAACCTGACTTTTAAAGATCCCATCTCTGTAAGGGGGGAAGAGATTATTTCTGAAGTTATCGTTGCGTATAATGAAGCTTCAGCAGAAAGAAAAAGCAGTATTGCCTATAAAACATTGAAATTTATTGAAGACAGGCTGAAAAATGCTTCCAGGGAATTGGATTCTGTGGAAGGCAGCATTCAGAGATACAGAGATGAGACTGGCGTTGTGAATATGAGTGAACAAAGCAGGCAATATCTGGAAAGTATTGATGCCAATGATAAACAGGTAAGCGCTCTGAATATGCAATTATCTGCCCTGGATGAAGTTGAGAAATATGTCAAATCAAAATCAAATAATGGAAGTATTGTGCCGTCTACCTATAATATCAATGATCCGTCCCTGACTCAGTTATTGAACAACTTATATACCTCCGAAACGCGTTATGAAAGTTTAAAACGGACAACTGCAGAAAACAATCCAATCATGTTATCACTGCAGGAAGAGATTGACAAAATCAGGCCGAGCATCCTGGAAAATATCAGTAGCCAGAGAAAAAGTATCGAAGCAGGAAGGAGTACCTTATTGCAATCGAAGGATCGATATTCCTCCATGCTAAGTACAGTTCCTCAAAAAGAAAGGCAATTGGTGGAGGTCAGCCGGCAGCAAAACATTAAGAATGATATTTATTCATTTCTCCTGCAGAAAAAAGAAGAAACACAGTATTCCATTACTTCAATTCTGCCGGATTGTTACATCGTGAGTAGTCCGACGACTCCAGGAGTGCCGGTTAGCCCTAAAAAACCTTTTCTTGCAATTTTGGCCCTTGTTGCACCCCTGGCACTTTCCATTTCCGTAATATCCCTGAAGGATATATTCAATGGAAAAGTATTATATCGCAATGATATAGAAAAACTTACCAGCTTTCCAATCATCGGGGAAATTATTTATGAAGACTTAAAAAGTAAAATCGTCACCGAGAATGCTGAAAGAAGTTTTATTGCAGAACAGTTTCGCCTGATACGGACAGCCCTTAAACATCAGGGAACGCCGCCCGGAAATGTAAAGCGTATCCTGGTCACATCCTGTATAAAGGGTGATGGTAAAAGCTTCGTTTCGACCAACCTTGCCATGAGTCTTGCACGCAGTGGAAAGAAAGTTGCACTTTTTGAATTGGATTTACATCAGCCAAAGCTTAGTGGCATATTCGATATTCCACCTTCAAATGGGATCACGGATTACCTGTTGGGGAATGTTTCAGAAGATGAAATTATTTATTCTACAACCAAACATGCGAATGTTTTTTTGATTCCTGCTGGTCATCTCGTTGAAGAACCTTCTGAATTACTTGTTAACGGTAAACTGGAAATTCTATTTAATTACCTGGATACAAAATTTGATACCCTGGTCATTGACACAGCACCCCTGAAGGTGCTTACTGACGGGCTGGTGATTGCTCCATATTGCAATCTGGTACTCAACGTAATCCGTCATAACCATACTCCCAAATCACACGTTGAAATGCTTAATAAGGACATGGCGTCGTATAACATTCATAATGTGGCGATTATATTTAATGGAATCAAAAACAGGGGATTTGGTAAGTATAGCTACGGCTTTGGTCATGGGTATGGTTATGACATCCGTTCTTCATACGAGGAATACAGTAAAAAGACGAAAAAAATATTCTGATATGGCTATAAGGCGCTCCAATATCCGGCTGCCACATATATTTTGATTGATCCTCATTTCCTATTCAACTGAAATTCACACAATTAACAGGCGTTTTTAGAGTTTATTGATAGGAAAATACTTTAAAACCCTGACCCTACCCTCTTAAGGAATCCTTCTTTAAGATAATTAAGGTATGTCAAATTGAGGTTGAATAGTTTGTTGGATTGGTTGCTTTGCGTGTGACCGAGGTGGCGAAGCTGTATATAAACAAATCATTATGCTTATTAAGGCAAAAAAAATATTTTCCACAGATCTTGTAAAGGTTTCTTTTCTCAATGCCATTGCAACTATTATCAGGATGCTTACCGGCTTTGTAAGCGTTAAGGTAGTTGCCGCGGTTATTGGTCCTGTCGGTGTTGCCTTATTGGGACAGTTAAACAATTTTGCCCAAATACTTCTAAGCATATCCAATGGCGGTATTAATGCGGGCGTAACGAAATACACTTCTGAATTTTCTGAATCCGAAAAAGATTATATTCTTTATCTCGGAACCGGATTTTGGATAACGGTTGTGTTATCCATCATAACCAGCCTGGTTATATTTATCGGGGCCGGTTATTTCTCTGAAAGCATTCTTCACGACATCAGATATAAATCCGTTTTCTATGTTTTCGGTGGCACCATTTTGCTGTATGCTTTAAATGCTTTGCTAACTGCCGTCATCAACGGGTTCAAAGAATATAAAAAATTTGTTATTGCCAATATTGTCGGAAGTCTGGTAGGCATGGTGTTCGCTGTAATACTTTCCATTCGTTATGGAGTCTATGGTGCATTGATATCAACAGTCACTTTTCAATCTATTGTATTTTTTATTACACTGGGCATAGTAGCGAAATCTTACTGGTTTAAATGGAAATCATTTCTCCTAAAATTTAATAAAAAAGTTGCTGTACAACTGGGACATTATTCATTAATGGCCATTGCCAGTGCGGTAACGATTCCTGCCGGACAAATGATCGTAAGAGATTTTATTATAACAAAAAAATCCATCACCGATGCCGGGTTATGGGAAGGAATAAACAGAATATCAGCCATGTACCTGATGGTCATTACTGCCTCTCTAAGCGTTTACTTCCTGCCAAAATTATCTGAATTGAAAACCCGGGAAGAACTTAGAAATGAAATCTTTTCTGTGTACAAGCTAGTTATCCCATTTTTGATACTGACTACTTTTGTTATTTACATATTCCGGGTATTTATCATCCACCTGCTTTTTACTTCTGAATTTAACGGCATGAAGGAGCTTTTTGGATTTCAGCTTATTGGGGATGTTCTGAAAATCATGGGCTGGGTACTTGGATATCTGTTGCTCGCCAAAGCAATGACAAAAATTTATATCATCATGGAAATAGTAAATTTCCTGTTGCTGATCCTGGTAAGTTATTTTCTCGTTAACTGGTATGGCTCAGTTGGAGCTACACTGGCTTTTGCCATTGTATACCTGGTATACTTTATAGTATTGGCTTTTGTATTTAAAAACCTTTTATTTAATAATAAACAAACATAACAGCATTTAAAAGTTTTATCTTGAATCATAATAATTTTCAACTGACCTGAGAATTATTTTAAAAATTAAACCTTATCCACGTGTCAAATATTAATATCGGTGTAATCGGCTACGGTTACTGGGGACCAAATATTGTAAGAAATTTCTTTGCAACGCGCGCATGTACAGTAAAAATGGTAGCCGATGGAAGGCCGGAAAGACTCCAACTTCTTTCTAAAATTTTCCCTTCCATTCAGGCTGTAAAAGACGGGGAAGAAATTCTTAACAATAAGGAAATTGACGCAGTTGTAATTGCAACTCCGGTATTTACTCATTTTGCACTTGCAAAACGCGCACTCCTGATGGGCAAACACGTGCTCATAGAAAAACCTATGACTTCTTCCGTCAAAGAAGCAGATGAGCTGATTAATCTCGCTACCCAAAAAGGCCTTACGCTGATGGCTGATCATACTTTTTTATATACAGGCGCAGTGGAAAAAATGAAAGAGATCATTCTGACAGAAGTAATCGGAACACCTCTTTATTTTGATTCCTCGCGTATAAACCTGGGACTTTTTCAACCTGATATCAATGTATTGTGGGACCTTGCCCCACATGATATTTCAATACTGACTTACCTGATAACCGAAACACCTGAAAGCATTAATGCGACCGGTATTTCGCATACCCGTAATCAGGTAGAAAATATTGCTTACCTGACGGTAAATTATAATTCAAGTTTTATCGCTCATTTTACATGCTCATGGTCCTCTCCTGTAAAAGTCCGCCAAACACTTATCGGCGGCGATAAAAAAATGATTTTGTATAACGACCTGGAGCCTTCAGAAAAAGTCAGGGTGTATGATACAGGATACAATCACAAAACCGAAGAAGACAAGACAAGGATCATGGTTGATTATAGAACAGGGGACGTGCATATTCCTAAATTATCAACGCGGGAAGCCCTTGCCGGTGTTGCAGACGACTTTATTCAATCCGTACTTCATAAAAAATCACCACTATCGAATGCCTTATTAGGGAGAAGTGTGGTAAGAATTTTAGAAGCATCACAGGAGTCCATAAAGAATAACGGAAAAGAAGTAAGAATAAAATAATATTATGGAATTAGTCACTATCAATAATGATAAACAAAGTCTGAATAATGTAAAACTCGGCCGCAATACGCGTATTTTCAATTTTGTAAATGCATATGGTTGCAGTATCGATGACAATTCCAAAATCGGTGCATTTGTAGAAATTCAGAAAGGCGCATTCATAGGTAAAAATTGTAAAATATCAAGCCATAGTTTTATTTGTGAAGGCGTGCACATTGATGACAATGTTTTTATTGGACATGGAGTAATGTTTACCAACGACCTGTTTCCCAGAGCTACCAATGCCGATGGCACCGCACAAACAGAAGCCGACTGGAAGGTTGTTGAAACTTTTGTAAAAGCCGGAGCTTCCATAGGTTCAAACGCAACAATTCTCTGTGGCATAACAATCGGCGAGAACGCTCTGATAGGCGCTGGTTCTGTAGTCACCAGGGATGTACCACCAAATACCGTCGTAGCAGGCGTTCCCGCCAAAATCATCAAAACCCTATAATCTGTAACAGAATCATGGAAAAAAGAATTCCCTGCCTGGATCTGAAAGGACAACATCAGCAAATTAAAAAGGAAATATTTGAAGCGTTTGAAAAAGTATACGAACAAACCGCATTTTCCGGCGGCCCATTTGTAGAAGAATTTGAAAAGGATTTTGCTTCGTTTTGTAATACCAAATATGCAGTAGGCGTAAACAATGGCACAACCGCCCTTCATTTAGCCATGATTGCGCTGGGTATCGGTCAGGGTGATGAAGTGATCATTCCTGCAAATACTTTTATCGCTACTGCTTGGGGGATATCTTATACAGGCGCTAAACCCGTTTTTGTTGATTGCGATCCATTGACATGGGAAATTGATGCTTCAAAACTGGAAGCTAAAATAACATCGAAAACAAAAGCTGTTATCGGAGTGCATCTCTATGGACAGCCATTCGATATTAATGCAGTACAAAATATTTGTACAAAACACGACCTGTTTCTAGTGGAGGACGCCGCCCAGGCCCAGGGAGCAACTTATATTGGTGTACCAGTAGGCGGATTTGGAGAAATGGCCTGCTTTAGTTTTTATCCTGGCAAAAACCTGGGTGCCTGCGGAGAAGCCGGCGGACTCACCACCAACAATATATCTTATTATAAACACCTGCAAAGCCTCCGGAATCATGGATCCGTAGTTAGATATTATCATGATGAAATTGGCTTTAATATGCGCATGGGCGGATTGGAAGGTGCTTCACTTAAGGTAAAATTAAAATACCTGCCTTCATGGAATCAAAGAAGAAGAGAGATTGCCGGGAAATACCATGCCGGAATTTCAAATGAAAAAATCAAAATGCAGGTTCAACCCCCCGGGCATGATTCCATTTTTCATCTTTTTGTTATAACAACGGAAAATCGTGAGAGGCTGACAAAATATCTGAATGAGAAAAATATTTTTCCGGGACTACATTATCCCGTTCCCTGCCATTTGCAAAAAGCATACGCACATCTGGGATATAAAATTGGAGATTTCCCGCATTCCGAGTACCTCGCAGAACATTGTCTCTCCCTCCCAATGTATGCGGAACTCACGGATGATGAAGTAAATTATGTAATTCATTCATTGAACAGCTATTCATAATGCTCATCCATAAACTGGCCACGCAGGTAAAGAACCTTCAACTTAATTTAAAAGGTAAAACGGTCCTGACAGAGGCTGCGACAGGTGCTTATATTGTTACTCCCGTTTTAGCTGCCCTGGCGGGAGCAAAAGTTTATGCATATACAAAAACTACACGTTATGGCAATCCGGATGAAGTATTTTCCAGCACCAGGGAACTTGCTGAAAGTTTTAATGAATTTCGTCTGGACATTCATTATACAGAAAAGCTGGAACCTGAAATGATTGCCCAGGCAGATATTATCACAAATTCAGGTCATTTAAGACCTTTGAATGAAGCCATGCTGACCCACGCAAAAGACCAACTTGTAATTCCTCTTATGTATGAAGCCTGGGAATGGCGCGAGGCAGATATGGATATTCAGTATATCAGGAAAAGAGGATTTAAGATCGGAGCAACTAATGAAAGACATCCGGATGTTGATGTATTCAATTATCTCGGTGATATGGCCCTTAAACAAATTTTTGATGCGGGTATTACTCCTTATAAGAACAAATTTATCCTGCTTTGTAACAATGATTTTGGACCCTTTATAGCAAAAATATTATCACGCGTTTGCGAGAGGCTTGCAGTAATTGATAAAGATGAGCATAAAGACCGGTATGATCAGGGACAGATTGACTGGATTGGGGGATTTCCGGATCTTCAGATTCCGGCATCCTACAAAAATGCCGAAGCTGTCATTTTCACCGCGTATCCTTTTGATCAGAACTGGATCGGTGAAAATACAGCAATCAGCATACAGCAATTGCAAACTCAATTATCTGATCCTTTAATACTTCGTTATGCGGGCGATCTTGATGAAGAGGTATTGCAGAAAAAAGGTCTCCGTATTTTTCCGCAGCATGTACATAGTGGGCATATGGGCATCCTGCCTTCTGCCATCGGTTATGATCCGATTATCCGCCTTCAGTCCGGCGGACTCAAAGCTGCTGAAGCACTGCTAAGTGGAAATTATGATTATAAGAATATTAAAATAATGGAATTAGTATGAGCCCGACGAATAATATTATTGCCATTGGCCGTTCGAGATACTTGTATGAGGGTATAAAACATCTGATATTAAAAGGATACATATGTATTGCAATCGTTACAGAGGAAGCATATGAAGAATATGATATAAAACATACAGATTTCGAAACACTGGCCGCAGAAATTGGCGCTCGTTTTTTTATGATGAAGTCAATTAATAATGAGGACCTGATTCAGATAATAAAAGAAAATAAAATCCGGGCAGCTATCAGCGTAAACTGGAAATATACAATTCCAAAAAGTTTCCTCGACTTGTTTGAATGCGGTATCCTGAATTTCCACCTGGGAAACCTGCCGGATTATAAAGGAAATGCGACTGTAAACTGGACGATCATCAATGGTGAAAATAAAATTTATGGGAATATCCATAAAATGGATCCGGTATTGGACGCAGGTGATGTGATTTCAAGAAAGGCAATTCCTATAACTGAGAAAACTTATATAGCTGATATATTAAAACAGGCAGAAAAGGATGTTCCTAAGTTGTACGAATCCGCGTTAAAAAAAGTTTTAAAAAAGCCAAATTCATTTGAGATAAAAGGGTCGCTCCATGGATTGCGTTGTTTCCCTCGTTTACCGGAAGATAGCCAGGTGAATTGGAACGATGCTGCGAAAAATATCAGCAGGCTTGTAAGAGCTTCCTCAGAACCTTATAATGGAGCTTATAGTTTTTTAAACGGTGAAAAAATTATTATCTGGAAAGCCCGTGTTTTTAAATATAAGGAAAAATTTCTTGCCACCCCTGGTCATGTTATCGGTATACAAAAGGAGACAAAAACAATTCATGTAGCTTGCGGGGAAGGTATGCTGGAAATTCAGGAAATAGAATACAAAGGCAGTAAAATGGCTCCATCTGAACTTATAAAGAGTATCAGGATCAGATTTAAACAAGATAATCATGTCTGACTTAAACAACCCTAACCTGTCTCTCATCATTCCCATTTATAATGAGTATGATGGAATTCCATTCCTGGTGCAAAACCTGAATGATTT
>DATHNR010000590.1:0-12134 GCA_035485835.1 Puia sp. | reverse complement strand
AGAAATTTATAGGGCATTATAATACAATCATCGTATCCCCACATATCGAGCATGCTTTGTCCCTGTTTCTCTATCACGCCAATTACGATGGCGGGTTTACCACCTTTCAACCGGACTGTTTTACCAATGGCTATCTCGGGGTTCACGAATATTTTTTCAGCTACATTGTATCCAATCACAATTGAGTTTGCAGCCTGGTCAAAATCTGTCTGTTGCAGGTAGCGTCCGTAGCCAACATTAAAATGTTCGATTTTAGCAAAGTCTTCTGTCACCCCGTAATAATTGGTTCCATTCAGCATATCATTTCCGTATTCAAATACAGATTGATCCTGTGTCATATACGTTGCATTCTGAATAATCGGAACCCTGTCTTTCAATTGTTTCAGTTCTTCATATTTGGGAGTGGGTCTTTTATAATAACGCCACCAGGGATAGTTATTATCATTGCGGTATTCCCATTTATCAATAAAAACCGTATTTGTTCCCAGTGTTTTAATATCGTTTTGTACGGCAGTCTTCATGCTGTTGATCGTTGCGAGCACACTGATGATACAGAATATTCCAAAAGTGATTCCAAGCAACGACAAAAAAGTTCGCAGCTTATTGGAACGGAATTCCTGAAGGGCCATTTTCAGGCTGGTGTAGATTATGTTGAAATAGCGTGACAGATGCCTGATTTTGATCCTAAATATCGCAATAAATCAGTGAATTTCTTCGCCGTCCATCCCGATTTATAATTTAAAAGACTTTAACGCGCCATTGGCGGCTGAAAACTTTGCCAGGGGCGGTTTTTTCCATTCCTTCCTTATGTTCCAGTTGCTGATCACTGCTCACGCTGTCAGCGATACCGCACCAAGGCTCGATGCAAATGAAGTCGGCATCTTTGGAAGACCAAATGCCAAGAAAGGGAAATTCTCCCATCTGAAATAAAATACCGTGGGGAGTTTTACCTGAAATCAAAGATATTTCAGATGATGCGGGATATTTAAAGACCAGGGCGTCCTGATAAAAAAGTGATTTTTTCAGATTGAGTCGCTTGGAATCTTCCAAAACCGGAACGGGTTCCATTTGAATGAGTCCTTCACCGGATATTGGCCAGCGGGAAAGATTTTCATTCTCTTCAAATTTCAAAAAGTAATCTTCAAATTTCGTATCAGCAGTAAGAGGAAGACGAAAGGCCGGGTGACCGCCTACGGAGAAAATAAGCATTCCTGAACCTGTATTTTTGACCATGTATTCTGTACTTAGTTCATCGCCCTGTACCTGGTAACGAATCCTGAACTCAAAGTCGAATGGAAAATTTATTTTGGATTCGGCATTACTTCGCAACAACATGGTAACTTCTTTTGGAGATTGTTTTTCCACCTCGAATTCCATATCTCTTGCAAATCCGTGCCGGGGCAGCTGATAGGATTTTCCCTGATAGTAATAAGTATTTTTTTTCAGGTTGCCGATGATTGGAAATAATACGGGTGATCGTTTTGCCCAGAATGCAGGATTCCCATTCCATAAATATTCAATTCCTGTAACAGTATTCAGGATGGTTTGAAGTTCTGCACCTTTCGAAGCGACTTCAACTTTTAAAACTTCATTTTCAATAATGATCATATCATTGTAATTAGAAGAAGATGGTTGCAACAAAGTTAATGTCTGCCTGCTCACGGCGAAATCATTTATATTGCGTTCCAATGAGACCTATTTCCTTTATTTTATTCCTTTCGGGATTATATTTTTTAGTATCCTGCAGCAAACCGGAGGCGCCTGAATATCTCGGCTTCCGCGATTTTTCATTGGATAATATAAGCATGGATTCTGCTCTTTTACACGCGCAGCTTGCTTTTTACAACCCGAATACATTTGTTATGGAATTGAAGAGAGGAGACGTAAATGTTTTTCTTGATAACAGGCTGGCGAATCACTACATTATGGATTCTGCGATTAATATTCCAAAGAAAGATACTTTTTTTGTTCCGCTGAATCTGCGGATTAGCCCAAAGCTTCTAATCAGCAGCGCACTCAGCATGTTGATGAACAATAATAAAATCAAAGTGCGCATGGAAGGAAGCATACGGGTAAAAAGAGGCGCGATCACTTTTACGGTACCCATTAACTATGAAGTACTTGAAACCATTAGGTAGTGTGAGAGTGTGAGAGTGTGAGAGTGTGAGAATATGATTTTTAATTTTATTCTCACACTCTCACACATTCTCACTTTCTCAGCGTAAGCAAGATCGCCGCGATTTTTTCCTCAGTGTCTTTTCTCTTCTTTTTTTCCAGATCTACGACTTCGGGTTTGGCATTTTGAACGAATCGTTCGTTGGATAATTTTTTGTTCAGTGAGTCCAGAAATTCTTTATAATAAATCAGTTCTTTTTCGAGATCTCCTTTTCTTTTGGAGTCATCCATCCGCTGTGGAGTTTCGAACCCAATCTGATAAGACAGGAATGGGATTACAGCGATGCCGGGATTATTTAGAATGGTACCAGATGAGTATTCAATTTTACAACAGTTAAGCTGCTTGAGTATAATTGCATTGAGACTTTCATTCTTACCAAATATCTCTGCAGGAATAATTAATCGCTCTATCGTCTCACTGTTTTTCATCTGCTGCTGTTGACGGAATTCCCGCCCAACGGTAAGGAGCATACGAAGTTTTTCCCCTGTTTCAAGCAGGGATGTGCTAAAAGCGGTTACAGGTTTAAATTGCTTCATACAAAGATCATCCCCTTCAGCCCGGTCACGAAGCTGGTGATAAATTTCTTCCGTTACGAAAGGCATAAAGGGGTGCAACCACTGGATAAGTTCTTCAAAAAACGAAATTGTTTTTTCGTGGAAAACCGGATTCAATGGTTGTTCATATCCGGGTTTCACCCATTCCAGGTACCAGCTGCAGAAATCATCCCAGATTAAGGAATAGATTGTTTTTAGTGCTTCACTGATTTTAAAATCATCCAGCAATTTATTGATTTTTGTTTTTGCTTCGTTGAAACGATTGTCGAACCATTCAACAGCAAATGACCCTGGATCTGATTCAGATGTTTTCAGATCTATGGAGGCAAGCCTGTCCCCCCATAGAATCACGAGCTTAAGGGCATTCCAGATTTTATTATTAAAATTTCTTCCCTGTTCGAGGCTGCTTTCTTCAAATAAAAGATCATTTCCTGCTGGCGTGGAAATCATAATTCCAAAGCGGACGGCATCGGCTCCGTATTTATTGATCAGTTCAAGAAGATCGGGTGAATTTCCAAGACTCTTGCTCATTTTTCTTCCAAGCTTATCTCTTACCATACCGGTAAAATAGACATCCGGAAAGGGGATCTCGTTTTTGAATTCCAATCCTGCTATGATCATTCGTGTCACCCAGAAAAATATAATGTCCTGTCCCGTAACCAATACGGAGGCAGGATAATAGTATTTGAAATCAGCATTTCCAGGATTGGTTATTCCTTTAAAAACTTCTATGGGCCAGAGCCAGGAAGAGAACCAGGTGTCAAGTACGTCTTCATCCTGTACCAATTCTTCGTGAACTGCGAGCAGACCGTACTGATCCTGGTAAACTTCGAGCGCAAGAGATTCATTTTCCGCAACAACAAAATTTCCTTTAGAATCGTACCAGGCAGGGATACGTTGTCCCCACCAGAGCTGACGGGATATGCACCAGTCCTTTACGTTTTCAAGCCAGTACTTATAAGTGGCCAGAAATTTATCTCCCGGATGAATTCTAATTTTTCCGGATACAACAGCATCGAGGGCAGGTATCGACAGGGGTTTCATTTTTACAAACCACTGTGTTGAAATCCTTGGTTCCACTATAGCATGACTTCGCTGGGAAAATCCAAGTCTCGTGGAATAAGCTTCTTCTTTCAAAATAAGCCCTTCTTCTTTAAGCCTTTCCACTACTTTTTTACGGGCTTCAAACCTGTCCATACCCACAAAAATTTCAGCTGCCGGGGAAAGGGTTCCATCTTCATTTAAAGTATCAATAACCGGTAGTCCGTATTTTAAACCAATATTATAGTCATTGATATCGTGAGCGGGTGTTACTTTAAGTGCGCCGGTACCGAAATCCATATCGGTATGTTCATCGGTAATCAGGGGAACTTTTCTGTTTACCAGTGGAACTATAATCTTCTTACCAAGTAATTGCCGATATCTTTGATCTTTTGGATTTACACAAACCGCGGTATCACCCATGATGGTTTCAGGCCTTTGTGTGGCGATTGTTATGAATTCATCTGAATCGGCAATCGGATATTTTATATAGTAGAGTATTCCTTCGACATCCTTGTATTCCACTTCTTCATCACTCAGGGCTGTTTTCGCTGACGGATCCCAGTGAATCATACGGGCGCCGCGGTAAATCATTTTTTCCTGATATAGCTTTATGAAAATTTTGATGACGGCGCGATAATAATGGTCATCCATGGTGAACGTTACCCGATTCCAGTCAACGCTGCATCCTAACTTTTCGATCTGGCCATAAATAATGGAGCCATATTTTTCCTTCCATTCATAAGCATATTTCAGGAAGGCTTCGCGTGACAAACTGTTTTTATCTATGCCCCGATCTTTAAGCATGAAAACCACCCTGGCTTCAGTAGCAATGGATGCGTGATCACTGCCGGGTACCCAGCAGGCATTGAATCCGCTCATGCGCGCACGGCGCACAAGAATATCCTGAACAGTTTCATTGAGTGTATGGCCCATATGCAGGACACCTGTTACGTTGGGCGGAGGTATTACAACAGTATATGGTGTCCGGCTATCAGGGAAACTATTGAAATATTTTTTTACATTCCAATGTTTCGTCCATTTGGATTCAGTTCCTGAAGGTTCGTAGTGTTTGGTTAATTCCATCCGGGGCATCCATTTTAAGGACTGCAAAGTTAGTTAATCAGTAAGAAGGATGGAAAGGAGCGGGGTCAAAAAAAAAGTTTCCGCCGATCAGCAGAAACTTTTATTAATAAGATAAAATGAATTCACCCTCATTTAACGGGTAATCGAGGTGTTGAAGTCAGTTTTAAGGGCCCTGTTACTATTATGCGAACCAATACAAATAGGAGAGCAACATTACCAGGGCTAAAAATCCAAAAGCGAATAAAGCAGTCTTCGCATTTTCTCCCAAATGAATCGAATGAAGCATTTTTTTCATACATGAAAAATTTAAAGTGAAACCATGTTTAAAAACATTTGTTTCAAAGGGTCAAGATAGATACAACGCTGGTCGGTTTATCTTACGATATGGGTAGGATGCCAGGGAGAAAGACTACGGTTGGCGCCGTACTAAGACAAATATAAACTGTTTTTTTTTGAGATACTAGTGTTTTGACAGTTTTTTTAATGTTTTGCCCAAAGAGTCAAGGGGTTATGGATTATTAATTATTGATGATAGGGGTAGGAGCTATGCTTGCCTGACGCAGTCATAGGTTATGAGCTATGGGTTATGGGTTATGGGTTATGGACGGTGGTTTACAGATAGCCTTAAATAAAAAAACTCCGGTTTTAGCCGGAGTTGTCGTACTGGTCTTTTTAGGGTTTATGGCTTGTTGTAAATGCCCATAAACTATTTAGGCTAAAGTAAATACATAAGAAAACAGCATGATAGCACAGAAGTACAACACAGCAATTACAACTGCCAGGGTTGCCTGTTCTCCTACCTGTCCAATGTGAAGGTGTTTCATTTGATGGAATTTAAGGTGTTATTAATAAAGTACGGACGTACGCTTTCAAAGAGTACGGAAAAATTTATGTTTTAAATAAGTTATTTCCTGGTAACTGAAGGGTGATTATCCTAACTTTATTAGCAAAAAGTAATTCCTCGTTTAACCGCTATGTATGCAATAGTAGATATTGAAACCACAGGTAGTTATGCTGCTAATAACGGCATCACTGAATTAGCTATTGTGCTGCACGATGGAAATAAGATCATTGAACGGTTTGAAACCCTGATTGATCCCCAGTCCCCCATTCCTCAATATGTTCAGGTGCTTACGGGTATTCGTCCGGATATGCTTGTCGGGGCCCCATTATTTTCCGATGTGGCTCAGCGTGTTCACGACATGTTGAAAGATGCAGTTTTCGTAGCCCATCATGTTAATTTTGATTATTCATTCATAAAATATCACCTGGAGTCCTGTGGTTTTGAACTGGATGTAAAAAGACTTTGCACTGTAAGATTAAGCAGAAAGGTTTTCCCGGGACTCGCGGGATACAGTCTGGGTAAGCTTTGCAGGGATCTGGAAATACCCATTTTAAACCGTCACCGGGCTGGGGGAGATGCAGATGCTACCGTTATACTTTTCGAAAAAATATTAAAACAGGATAGTCAGGGGGCTTTTGGTCACATGCTTCATGGTAAAAGCAGGGAACAATATCTACCTCCAAACCTGCCTTCGGAACAGGTCGCTTCCATACCTTATACCCCGGGTGTTTATTATTTTCATGACCAGAAGGGTAAGGTGATCTATGTTGGTAAAGCAAAAAACCTTCGTAGCCGGGTCTGTAGTCATTTTTCAAATAATAGTACAGGCCTTAGAAAGCAGGAATTTTTGCGTAATATCTATTCTGTTTCCTGGCAGGATTGCGGAACTGAACTCATGGCGTTTCTTTTCGAATGTGTAGAAATCAGGCGTCTCTGGCCGGCTTATAACCGCAGCCTTAAAAGGTTTGAGCAGACCTTCGGACTATATGTTTACGAGGATCAGTCGGGCTATCTCCGCCTGACCATAGAAAAGAAAAAACAAAATCTGACAGCCTATTATAGTTTCAACAGTCTTTCTGAAGGCTGGCAGATATTAAGAAAACTCGTATCGCAGTTTGAACTTTGCCCCAAATTATGTTTCATACAAAAAGGAAATGAAGCCTGTTCAGGTTTAGCCGATAAAACCTGTCATGGTGCCTGTATTCAATCGGAATCAGCTGATGATTACAACAGACGTCTCAGGACGGCTTTGCGATCCTTACAGGAAATGCTTCCTTCTTTTATCATAAAGGACCGTGGCAGGAATTCTTCAGAGGAAAGTTTTGTTCTGATAGAAAACGGCCGGTTCTATGGAATGGGATGGCTGGATAAAGAATTACAAATTCAAAATCTTGATTCACTCAAGGAACAACTGACCGTGTATCCTGAAAATGATTATATGCGCGGACTGGTTTATACCTATGCGGAGAAATGGCCGGAGAAGAAAACAAGTGTGAGAGTGTGAGAGTGTGAGAGTGTGAGAGTAGTATAAGAGTATAAGAGTATGAGAGTGGGGGATCAAAATTAAAGCAAGGATTTTACAAGTTTAAGAAATTGAAAACGGGGAATCATTCTTGCACCAAGGGATTCGAGATGGGCAGTGTATACCTGGCAATCGATCAGCTCAACACCCTCTGTCTGCAAATGTTGTACATATTTTATGAAAGCATACTTACTCGCATTGCTATGCCTGCTGAACATACTTTCTCCATAAAAAATTTTACCCAGTCGAATACCATATAATCCTCCGACCAGTTCACCATTTAGCCTAACTTCCGCACTAACAGCATAACCTGCAAAATGAAGATCATTATAAGCATTCCGCATTTCTTCGGTAATCCAGGTTCCGTTTTGTCCGCGGCGCGAAATGCCTTTACACTGACTGATGACTGCATTAAAATCTTGGTTGATGGAAAATTCGAATGACTGCTTTTTCAGCAATTGCTTCATGCTGGAACTGATTTTAAGTTCTGATGGAAATAAAACAAAACGTGGATCGGGGCACCACCAGAGAATATATTTGTTTTCATACCACGGAAAAATTCCGTTGCTGTAAGCATGCAATAATCTTTCCCTTGAAAGGTCGCCTCCAATTGCAAGCAGACCGTCTTCATCAGACATTTCCACAGGTGGAAACCGAATCTCCTGGTCAAGGGCGATTAATGGCATAGGGAATCAGGAGTTTATAAAATAGAAATCAGGTATTGGATAATACTTCGATCGTAGCACCAATGCCACGATCAGTAATGGCATCACATAATGGTTTTAATTCATCATAACTTCCTTGCTTAACTGCATATTTGCCCTGGGTATGAATAATCATCGCACATTGCTCAGCTTGTTCTGTTGAATGATGACAAACTTCAATAAGGGTTTGAATCACCCAGTCAAAACTGTTGATCTCATCATTCCATACCACCAGGCTGTAGGGCGATTCTTCATCAGTAAGTAAATCGGTGTCAAAAGCCTGCTCTTCAACGGCCCTTGGTTTATTTAACTGCACTGCCATGGCATAAAATTAAAACAATGATTCCTTTATGCAAAGGGCGGAGCTGTAAGCTTTATTTAAAAATGATCCAGGTCATCCTCATAATATGTCCCTGATTATACCCAAAAAAAGCATTTAAAATGTGCAATAAGGGATTTAAGACTGGCCCGGACTTTGAACTGACTGATTATCTGATAATTAAAATTAAACATATGAAAACTTTACTATTTTATTCAACCCTGTTTCTTGGTCTTGGACTTTTTTCCTGCGGAAACAATAATACCCAAAGTCAGGACACAGTTGATAGTGCAAAAGCAGTAAATAAGGAAGTAAAACCTGTTCAGGCCGATGCTTCAAATTTTGCGGTGGAAGCAGCTAACGGAGGTATGATGGAAGTAGAACTGGGCAAAATTGCCCAGGATAATTCTGTTAATCCACGAGTAAAGGCTTTTGGAGAAATGATGGTTAAAGATCACACAGAGGCGAATAATAATTTGAAACAAATCGCAACTTCCTTAAATATTGCTTTGCCAGATTCCGTAAGCAACGAAGCAAGGAAAGAAATCGACCATTTGAAAATGAAAAAAGGTAAAGATTTCGATAAAGCTTACATAAGCATGATGGTAGATGATCATAAAAAAGATATTAGTGAATTCCGCAAATGCGCGGATAATTGTTCTGATTCCACCATTAAGTCCTTTGCGGCTACCACGCTTCCTGTATTAATGAAACACCTGGATTCAATTCAGGCTGTTGCTGGGAAAAAACCTTAAAAAGCTTAAAGCCCAAATCTTAAAGCCTAAAACTTCTTTTCAGAATTCCGACATATAAGAAGTGATATTAAAATGTTTAACCAGCTTTACACTTTGAGCTTTAAGCTTTAGGCTTATTAAAAAGTTTTAAGCTTTAGACTTTTAGCTTTAGGCTTAGATTAAATTTGCCCAAAATGAATGAGAAGATGGCGCTAACCAGAAAACACCCGCATTTAAAGGCAAATAATGATACAGGCTTTGGAAACAATCCGGAAGATTATGGTGGTCGGTTTGTAAATCGCGACGGAACCTTTAACGTAAAAAAAGAAGGACTACCGTTTATTCAAAGGTTCAGCCTCTTTCATACGATGTTGAACATGCCTGTCTGGAAGTTCTATGGTACGCTCTTTATCTTTTATCTCTCTATCAATTTTGTTTTTGCCTGTATTTATTTCTTAATAGGACAGGCACAGTTTCAGGGTATGATTGCGGTCACGCCTTTTGAAATATTTAAGGAATCATTTTTCTTCAGTACAGAAACATTTACAACTGTAGGTTATGGAAGGGTAAATCCCACGGGTGATGCAGCGAATTCAGTTGCAGCCATAGAATCTATGCTGGGCTTACTGTCATTTGCCATTGCTACAGGTCTTTTGTACGGACGATTTTCAAAACCTAAGGCTTTCCTGCTTTTCAGTAAAAATGCCCTCATAAGCCCGTATAAAGGTGGAACGGGATTGATGTTCAGATTTGTTACTTATAAGGATCATCATACCCTGACAAATATGGATATTAAAGTAAATGCTGCCTTACTGGTAGATGAGAATGGTAAGAACACATATAGATTTTATGATCTGGACCTGGAAAGGAGTCATGTGGAATCACTGCCAATGAACTGGACAGTTGTCCATCCTTTAAATTCAGATAGTCCCCTGTTTGAATACAGCAGTGAGGATATGAAAACGGCCGATCTGGAAATTTATGTGTCGGTCCGTGCCTTCGATGACGTTTATAGTAATATTGTTCAGCAAAGGACTTCCTACACTTTCAGTGAAATATTATTTGAAAGGAAATTTGTTCAGATGTTCAGGGAGAGCGATGATGGAAAAACCACAATTGTGGAATTGAACCTCCTTGATGAACATAAAGAAACCAGGAAAGTGTGAGAGTGTGAGAGTGTGAGAGTGTGAGGCTCCTTGCCTGTGCGTCGACGCTGTCCCGCCCTTGGCGGGATTGCGCAAGCGTCTGAATTCCCCCTGCCCGAGCAGGTGTGTGAGAATTTACTGAAGAGTTCCGTACCTAATTAATAAATGAACAGGTGGATGAAAAAGTCAGCAAGACTATTTTTTGTATTTTCTCTTTTCTTTTCATTTGCCAAATGTCAGCAATACCAGGACGATCACGATTCCAGTTATTACAAAACTTATCGTTCCATGCTGACTGCCCGCGGTTATCTTTCAAGGAAATATAATGTGATGAGTTTTAATCCGCCGCCTCCCACAATCCCATTTCAGTACAGGGCTACTACTTCTTTAAATATCGGAATCGGGGCAACCTATCATGCCTTTACGCTGAATATCGGAGTAGGGATTAGTAAATTCAATCCTGACAATGAAAAAGGCAATACAAAATACCTGGATCTGCAGGGGCATTTTTATGCGAGAAAATGGAATATTGATTTGCTAGGAGAATTCTATAAAGGATATTTTCTAACCCCCGAGGGTTTGGCGGCTCCCGCAGGAAATCAATTTTATATCAGACCGGATATTGGTTTAAGCCTGATTGGATTTGGTTTTTACCGCGCATTGAATGATACAAAGTTTTCATATCAGGCTGGCCTTTTGCAAAATGAATGGCAGCGAAAATCGGCGGGTTCCATTTTATTTGGAGGAGAAATTTATTATGGATCTATTTATGGTGACAGCAGTCTTTCGCCTTCAGCTATTGATCCGAAAGCAAATGCACTGGGTATTAATAAATATCATTTTTTTAGTTTTGGACCAGGTTTAGGCTATGCCTATACTTTGGTATTTAAAGAACATTTCTTCATTCTTGGATCGGCAACGATTAACCTTGCATTCAGATATTCAACAGAAATTTCAACAACACTGAATACCAAAGCAGATCTTTTTGGTTTCAGACCGAATTATAATTTACATGCCGGTGTAGGATACAATGGAAATGTATGGAGCCTTAGTGTACTATGGGTAGACACAGAACTTTTCATGAGGGGTGAAAGTTCAGATTATCATTATACTGTTGCTGTAGGAAATTATCGTCTTGTTTATGCGAGGAGGTTTCGACTTAGTCGTGATGCGCGTAAGATTCTTGCGCCGATACCGGCGATTATAGGACAATAACTACCACACTACCACACTTTCACACCACACTATCAGCGTAGCTACTCACCGGCTCGCAGGTACAAATAAGATTCCTGTCACCATAGGTGTTATTCACACGGCCGATGGATGGCCAGAATTTATTTGATCTGGTATAAGGCAGCGGGAAGGCCGCTTTTTCACGTCCATAGGAGTGATTCCATTCGTCGGAAGTAATCACAAATTGTGTATGCGGTGCGTTTTTTAATGGATTATCATTCTTATCCTGTTTACCGGTTGTTATATCCTGTATCTCATGATATATAGCAATCATTGCATCACAAAAACGATCCAGCTCTGATTTATCTTCACTTTCCGTTGGTTCGATCATCATAGTGCCAGGCACAGGAAAACTAAGTGTGGGTGCGTGAAATCCATAATCCATCAGTCTTTTGGCAACGTCTTCCGCTTCAATGCCGGCCTGGTTCTTAAACGGTCTTAAGTCCACTATGAATTCATGGGCGCATGTATTATTCGGTCCGGTATATAAAATGGGATAATATGATTCAAGACGGGATTTCATATAATTCGCATTTAGTATGGCATACACGGTTGCCAGACGGATGCCTGAAGAGCCCAGCATTTTAATATATGCATAGCTGATCAGCAGTATACTTGCTGAACCATAACGGGCAGCACTAACCGCACCTGTTCCTGTTTTATCCGGGCTGGTCCAGTGCCCCGGAAGGTATGGTTTAAGCTTTTCATTTACACAGATGGGGCCCATACCGGGTCCGCCGCCGCCATGTGGAATGGCAAAAGTTTTATGCAGATTT
>DATHNR010000589.1:0-4425 GCA_035485835.1 Puia sp. | reverse complement strand
CCTCTGATCGTAAAAAATTTTAGTCGGGTAATCCGGTTTCATCGGTGTTCTGCTTACGCTGTTTAGGCAGCCATATATAAAGACTCCTACCGGGGCAAAAAGTACTAGTCATTTGCAAGATTTTTTTATCCCCGCGGCCTTTGGTCTTTATTATTTTTCCCATTTTGGGATTGATACCAGATTGCCCGGATACAAGGGCCTCATCAGTCATAGTGTCATGTCTGATGGTAATACTCCAGGGAAATAAAGGAATAAATTAAACGTTTTATACATGGATTTTTAACCCCCTGCAACCCCGATTGCTGACAGGCTATTGCCTGTTCAGATGGCCGATGAAAATGGTCATTCATTAACAAAATTATTTATCGCGTAATTTTTCGCATATATATTTCCGTTAGTAATTTAGAAACCCAAATAAAATCCATGTTTATGAAAAGAGTGCTTTTAGTTTTGATCGCAGCAGGAAGCGCAATGTTTGCCAGCGCCCAGATTCAGTTTGGCGTTAAGGCCGGGTACAATTTGTCCAATATTACGTTTTCCCCTGCTCAGTCTGGTGTCAGTTCGAAATCGGATTTCAACGCAGGTATCGTGGCATCGATTCCTCTGATAGCCAGTTGTTCCCTGCAGCCTGAAATTATGTATTCCGGTCAGGGTGCCAGTTTCACTGATTCCTTTGCGACAGGAAAACTGAATTACGGCTACCTGAATATTCCGGTACTGTTTAAATACCAACACTCTTCCGGCCTTTTTCTTGAAACCGGTCCGCAGGTTGGATTTTTACTCAGCGCCAAAGAAACAGCTGAAGGTCAGTCTGCAGATGCGAAGAGCAATACCCAGTCTGTGGATTTCGCATGGGCATTCGGTCTTGGTTTCAAACTCCCTCTGGGACTTGGAATTGATGCCCGGTATAATCTCGGTATGACAAATCTTACCAAAGGTGATTTCAGCAGTGATGGAACAGCCAAGAACAGTGTGTTCCAGTTTGGGCTGTTTTTTATGTTCCCTAAATAATAAAAACGCTATTAGTTTAAGTCTTTAGTTAGCAAGCAATCATTGGTTTAAGCCGTCTCTAAATAGAGGCGGCTTTTTTTATTAAAAAGCAACCTTACAGGATATCCGAAAAAAAAGTGATGTCGAATGCGAGGCGTACTGCTTCGGTATTTGAAGAGTGACCGATTTTAGTGGCATCGATTGGAATATGCAGACGCGCGCCATATTTCTTTATAAGGTTCCAGGTAATATTATATACGTTCTCCGGAAAAGCGAAGCTATAAACACGTAGATGAATTTCCGTCATCTGTGCGCCCGCAGGCAGCCAGATATCGTGGTGCCAGTCCCCGTTGTCGGAGAAGCGCATATCCACATCATCGTTGAGTTCTGTTTTTTCCATGAGTTATTGCATTTGCTCCCTCGAAAAGGAAAGTTTCATTCCGGTTACCACAGGTCTTTTCAGCACCATACGGCAGGCCTTTGAAATTTCATTCACTGCATGATCAAACAACTTCGCATTTTCCAGCATCGAATTGGGAATGATGATCGTCGGTATATTTTTCTCCAGTGAGAAGATCGCCCTGGTGAGATCGGACATGATCTGACTGTTATTGTTGTGAGTCGGTCCGTTGATTTCAATGTATAATTTCCCCGGCAGTGCGATATCCACATGTTTATGCTCGTCCCAGTATTCCAGCATAACAGGAAAACTGCGCGCCTTCAATGCCAGGTACAAATCTATTACCTGCGCTGTTGCTCCTGATTCGTCGATATTGAACATATCTTTCATACAAAGGGAATGTCCATAAATTCTCCGGGAGAAAAGATGCACACCGCGCGAGAGAGGCTGGCCGCATTCAAGGCAAGAAGGAATCGTTTTCATAGATCGGGTTTCTGCAACTCAAGTTCTATAAAACCCCTTTTTTGCGGGCATTTTTTCGCTCAATGGTGCGAAAATTCAGGTGAATGGAGGTTATATTTCGATGAAAATTCTCTCAGTAAGTCCTTCAATTTAGCCCTCAATCAACATATAACCCATTGGCAATTATAAGATCGTGAAATGGATTTATGAATTTTGGTGTTTTTTCAGCAGGTCTTTTTTTAATTTTTGTATCGCGTCTTTATCGGCGCGTGCGAGTTGTTTTGCATGTGGAAATCGTTTCAGATCTACCGGCTGATATTTCAGGCTCCAGTTCCCAAGTTCAATAATGACGGGCAGCAGGTCAATCCCTTTGGCCGTCAGGTTATATATATATTTTTGCTTGTGGGACGGGTCGTTTTTTTTAGTTATAACACCTTCTGTTTCCAGCCTTGCAAGACGGTCCGTCAGGATATTTGATGCGATTTTTTCTTCGCCGTCCATCAATTCCCGGAAATGCAACTTATCCTCAAACATCAGGTCGCGGACGATGAGCAGGCTCCATTTGTCGCCAATGACTTCGACCGCCAGGTTGATCGGGCAATTGGACCGGTAATTTTCTGCTTGCATTTTGAAATTAGTTATTACATTTACTGTCTGATTGCGTTTTGCAACCAGTAAAATTACTAAAAATATTGATCATGCAAACAACAATTGTCAGGTACAAGTTAAAGGCCGATCGTGTAGCAGAAAATGAAAAGCTCGTTCAGGCCGTTTATGCAGAGCTCAGCGAATCCAAACCCTCCGGATTTGATTATTCGACATATAAATTGGAAGATGGTCTTTCATTCGTACATATTGCCCATCTGGCAGACGGAGCCAAGGGTCCCTTATCCGGCATCAAGGCATTTCAGGAATTTCAGCAGGGTATCAGGGATCGTTGTGAAGAATTGCCTGTTGTAACAAAGGCCACTGAAGTCGGATCCTATCACACGAATTTAGCCATGCAGGATTAACAATAATATTCGGAACCAGGATGTATGTAGATCATTTTAGTTTATTATGTAGTGCGATTCACAAAATCTGCATGTTTTCACATTCCGTGTAAAATGTGCTGTTAAAAAACATTACAATTGAAACAAGTTCATTGACCTTATGTAAATTAAACTGAGCTTGCAGTGTAATTTAAATATCCAAGTATGAAAACCTTACCACTGGATCTTGAATTCTCGCAATATTGGGAAAAGCTTTTTGAATGGGAAAAACATTCATTATTAAGAATCGCAAAAATTTATTTAAGGGTCCACCAAATGAAAAGGCCTTTATTGAAAACTTCTTTGAATGACGAGGAGCACGCATTCACTCTTACCAGGTAAGTGGGCGATATATCAAGATCCTTCCAGGAAACGATTGGCCGTAAAAAATATCATGCATCTTTCCTGGAATAAATTAAAGTAGTTTTTGTTGAAGAATCCGAAATTGAGGTTACTCACCTTTGATTACTGTTTTGTTTTCCGACATGGCTTTATTGAAGCAACACATATTCTTTGCTTATTTTCCAAATGTATGATCGAATAAACCCTTAAGCGGATTGAGGAATCGAATAAGCATTTTAATTTTTTCCTGCTGTTTCAACTTATGTTATTTTTCAAAAAACGGGGCCGTCTCGGCACGGCCCCGAACCAGGAAAGCTAGAGGAGCATGACTGGCTATAAAATATTCACAACACCTGTATACAGACTGTCGGAAATTTTTTTGCGGTCGGCCGACATAAACCCGATATAGGTTTGTACCGGTTTCCCACTGAATGTTGGAACGTCCAATGTAAAGGTTCCCGCGTTTCGCGCTGCAACCTGTTGTTTTAGAACCCAACGTTTTTTTTCTTCGTTGTAAGCGCCTACGAATGCCATATCCGAGATCAGTTCATTTTCACCATCGCTGTTGTCAGTCCAGGTGAAAACCAACTTACCTGCAGCGGTAGAAGCAGCTGCCGGCGCATCGGCGTTAAGCAATGAACCTTCACTCAAAAGCACTTTCGCATAATCGATTACGAAGGCCGGGAATACACCGGTAACCGCATCTTTATTTTTTGAAAATGCCATGTTGTGACCTGACATGTCTGCAGCAGCAGATTTTTTATACGTCAGATTCAGCAATGTCCTGATTGGTTTCAGGAATGCGATGATCAGCGCAAATTTCGCCTGCTGTTCAAGCTGCAGTTGTGTGGAAGGTTTTGTTCTTTTACGCGGCGGTCTGCTTTTTACCACCGACTTACCCTTCCATTTACTGCCTACGGCTGTACCAAGTATGCCTTTAAAGCCTCCCAGGTAGCCTTTTTCAATTGTTCCCATTAGTATGGATTTTAATTGTGAAAAAAATGATTGTCTTGTTATCAGTAAAGTTTAGGCGTTGCCTCCGGCAGAAATCTTTGGGTTCATGTATGGCGCCAACCCGCTGCTCCTATCGGATCCGTAAACTTTGCTGACCCCACAAATATGCTATCGTCTTTTTCCAAAATAGCAGAGTGTGTACAGAGGCTCTGCTAAATATTTTTATTTTTTTGAAGAATATGGTAA
>DATHNR010000588.1:0-8929 GCA_035485835.1 Puia sp. | reverse complement strand
GGCCTGTGCGGAGGGTTTTTCCCTTTCCCGTATTGCGTTACGCCGCAGAATTTCTTTTGCATTCCTCAGTTGTTCGTCTGTATAGTAGTCATCATTCCCCCATTGTTTAATCTGATTTAGTATTTCGTCATTGCATTCTTTTAGTTTGCCGGGATTTGGCTGAAAGAATCCAACCACCGGACCCACATATTTTTCAGTCTGGTATTGGGCAGAAGCAAAAGTAGTGAGCCCTTTGTCCACAAGAGCCTGTTGCCATTTGGAAGAATTCATCCCAAGGATGGTAAAGAAAACATCTGCTGCAACCGTAGATGCAGAATCGTTGCGTGTATCTGGTCCCTGCCACATGAAAATTTCGATAGGTGTCTGGGCCAGGCTTGATTCCTTTACAAAAAATTCAGTGGATTTAAGAGGCAGGAATTCCGGAATCGGATATTTTAAAATCGGATCGAATCCACTGGACTCCCAGCTACCGAATATATTTTTGGCTTTGGCGAATGCATCTTCATGTTTAACGTCACCGCAAATCACCAGGATGGAATTATTCGGGAAATAATATTTGTTCTTAATGATCATCATCTTTTCAGGAGTGGCCGTATTGATCACTTCATGAATACCAATAGCATTTTTACGGGTTGTAAGATCGCCCCACAATTTTCTCTGACAGGCTAAATATAATTGTGAGCCTGGATCACTTTCAAGTCGCTGAAATTCACCGTCAACAACCGGTCTTTCTTTTTTCATATCCTCCGTGCGGTAAATCGGAAACCTGATGGCCGCATTCATGAATTTTAACCCCGCATTCAGGCTGTCTTTGTCAAAAGTGAAAAAATAATTCACTCTTTCATCTCCGGTTGTTCCGTTCCAGATAGCTCCAAGCTCCTGTGTGCGTTTAAGGAATTTTTCCTGGTCAGGATAATCCTGATTTGCTTTGAAGAACATATGCTCAAACAAATGGGAAAGTCCATTGTAATTAGAATCCTCTGTAAAGGCACCATTCTTTACAGCAATTTCAATGGTTGCCAGCGGCACTTTATCATTTTCAATTACAACAATTTCCAAACCATTGGGAAGCTTTTCCCAGTAATAATGTTCAGGAAGCCTGGGTTGGGCAAAACTGACCGTTGACAGAAAGCCCAATGTAAGGGCGCAGATAAGTTTTTTCATTAATCGAAATTTTAGTTTACCGAATACTGTTAGAAAAATTGTTGTTCAGAGATCCGCTTTCCGAAACCTCCAACTTACGATAAATATATAAATGACAATGTACAGAACTGATATTGAAAGGTACAAAGGAACATGTTTTTCCCAAAGACTTGCATCTGCGGGCGAAACCATTCTTCGGGTAAAGGGTTGGGGAATCAGCCTGTCCGATACTTCTTCGGGTAAATAATCGACCCATGTTACTTTAAATTTATTCCTTCCCAGTGATACCACGAATTGTTCTATAATCATGTAAAGGAAAAAAATTCCCATAGCCAGTCCTGAACGCCGTATCAGCATTGCGAAGAAAAGGGCAATTAGTGAATAATCGAGCATTTCAACAAAGAAATATAATATGAACCGGTATTCCTGCCAGCCTGCCTTAGGTTGCATGGGTGTACGGGTTATGAAACCAAAATAAAGACAGGTAAGGACAGCGATGAATGTAACAAAAACACTCAGTAAAAAAACTTCGGTAATTTTTATATATATGAATCGCGCGCGGCTCCAGCCATCAATAATATTCTGGCGATGCGTACGGTAGGAATACTCATTTGTAAAAAGCGTAATGATTAATATAGCGGGCATAAATAACAGAATACCTGCATTATAAGGCACCGTTTTCCAGACATTTGGAAAAGAGAATGGATTTCCGAGCAGGTTCTGACCATTAATTTTCGGGAAACTATTGTCTGTAAAATCGTAAATAACATAATTAAAAGCAGGAATACATACAATAATAACAGATAGCAATATCCAGAAGGTCCTGTAATATTTTAATTTTAGCCATTCAATCCGAAGTGTATGTAAGAAATTTCTCATGTTCAGTTGCTTACATTATTGGTTAGCTCGATAAACGCTGATTCAAGACTTTCCTTCCGGGGTTGTAAATAATTCAGCGCAATGCCCTGTTCGAAGCAATGCGAATTCAACCAGGCAGGATCCGGAGATGGAGATTTGAAATAAACCTGAAAATGATTTCCTGATGAAATTATTTTATTAACACCGGATAAACGATCCAGAATTGCTTTTAACTTTTCCATTTCAGCTGAGCCCAGTTCAATCCATTCTTCCTGACTTAATGCAGATTTTACATCACCGGATTTTATCAATTCGCCCTGTTGCAGAATTGCGACATGTGTGCAAACTTTCTCAACTTCTGCAAGCAGATGACTCGCCAGTATGATTGTTTTACCGGCAGCAGCCAGTTCGATGATCAGTTCCCTGATTTCAGCGATCCCGGAAGGATCAAGCCCATTTGTCGGTTCATCAAATACCAGGACGGATGGATTGCCGATCAGGCAGGATGCAATAGCAAGCCTTTGTTTCATTCCCAGAGAAAAGGTTTGAAATTTTGAATCTTTTCTTTCGTAAAGCCTGACCAGTTTCAACACACGTTCAATATCATCCGCCGGTTTATGCTTTATGGCAGCTGAAATTTCAAGATTATGTTGCGCGGAGAGGTAATGATAGAAGTTGGGAGTCTCCAGCAGGGTTCCGATTTCTCTTCTTTGTTTTTCAGAAGGCGGATTTCCAAACCAGCTATAACTGCCACCACTAGACGCTAAAACATCCATAACGACCCCCAGCAGGGTAGTCTTTCCACTACCATTTGGTCCCAGAATTCCGAATACAGATCCGGGAGGCACGTCAAACGAAACGCCTTTTAATGCCTGTATGCGGCCATAGGTTTTAGATATGCTTTTTAAGGAAAGAACCGGCGTCATAGATGAGTGGCTAAATTAGCGAATAATATATCCTTCACCTGATCTAAAGTGGAGGGTGTTCTTTCCCGTGATAGATGCTGGAAAAATCTCCAAGAACGGCAAATCCGTTTTTATTCCAATTTAAATTATGCAGGCGAAGCAGATCAATATCCGCCTGTAATACCTTTCTGGTATAAGGGTTGATGGTTCCACCAGGACCCAGTGGTTCAGCTGCCGGGTCATATTGAAATGCAGGATCACAAACTGTGCCACGGGGATACATAATACCAGGTTGTCCTTTGCCTCTGATATCAAGTTTTTCCGGATGATCCAGGCCGATGGTGTGGCCGTATTCATGTGCGGCCGTAGTGGAATTATTCAGGAGGTTATCCAGTTTGAAATAACCTGTATTACATTTAATACCATCTACAAATGATACATGCACAGGAGAGTATTCTTCAATCCTGAAATAATTATTCCTGGGATCCGTATTAAACCAAACAGTTTCAGGTATCAGATCTTTTTCATGAAAGCCCCTTATGATAAATTCAACAGAAAATGGAACCTTCTTTATGTATACAATACCCAGGGGCTGATTCCAGTGATTTGCTATATCAACAGCTATATTATCTGCAAGTTCCTGTGAAGAAGCATCACCGTAAAAATAAAAATCTGAATATATGCGGATTTTTGATTCGGATTTTATCCACTCGGCTTCACCCATAAAAGTGACTTGACAAAAGATTCATCAATGTAACAATTCAGACAGTTTATTGTCCAGTTCTTCTCCGCGTAATCCTTTGGCGACAATGATGCCATTTTTATCCAGCAGATAGTTCATCGGAATTCCCTTAATGCCATACAGCGAAACTGCTCCTGCCTGCCAGCCTTTTAAATCAGAAACCTGTGTCCAGTTCAACCCGTCTTTCTTTATAGCCTGCAGCCAGTCTGCTTTCGTATCATCGAGTGAAACACCGAAAATGTCAAATCCTTTATCATGGAATTTATGAAATGCCTTTACAATATTCGGATTTTCAAGGCGGCAGGGGCCGCACCAGCTGGCCCAGAAATCAACGAGGACATATTTTCCTTTTAATGAAGAAAGAGAAACTGATTTGTCATTTTCATCATTGGATGCAAAATCAGGAGCGGGATTTCCAATGGCTGTTAATTTTGTTTTATCAATCAGATCACGAAGCTGTCTTCCGAAATAAGTTACACGCACACTCGTATCCAGTTGTTGAAATAAACTATCCAGCTGCCCGAGCCGGGGGTTGTAAGAAAAATTATTATAAATTTCAAATGCAGAAACAACAGAGGAGGGATGCGATTTTGTAAAATCCATGACCAGTTGCTTTTGTTCGAGGTCGAGTGCGTTATACACTTTATCCAGACTGTCCATGGCTCTTTGATTCTTTTTATCATTAGCTGAATCATAGGTTTTATTCACTGCCGCCATTTGGTCGGTCACACTTTTGCTTAACTGATTGTGAAAATAATTGTATTCATCCTGAACTTTGGTGCCCGTTATCATCGCATATGGAAGTGAATCTTTTTTTATCAGCATGGATATTTTTCCATTTTCAAGAAAAAAACGTTTCGCCTGTTTGCCCAGTGTGATCGAACAGACTTCTGCTGTATCCGCTTTTCCTTTATAAGTAAAATAGCCATGGTCAAGGGCTGCCGTATCATTTTTTCCAGTCTGGCGGTGATTCAGGATTATCAGACCGGTATCCAATCCGGTAACTTTCCCTATTATGGCATAAGATGAATCTGATGTTGCGGCCTGCTGGCTGACAGATTCATTGCCCTGACAGGCGAGCATTAATGAAAAGCTTCCTATTACAATTCCTGATAAAAATGTTTTCATAATTTAAACTAATTTCTGATCGGTTTACCTGATTTTATTACACTCTGAAGTCTTTCTAAAGTCTTTTTTTCTCCGCAAAGTGAAAGAAATGCCTGTCGCTCCAGATCCAGCAGGTATTGCTCTGATACTTCTGTTGGTTCGCTAAGATCTCCTCCGCACATTACATAAGCCAGTTTTTTCGCAACCAGTACATCATGATCAGTTGCATAATTTCCTCTCCACATAACATTAATGCCTGCATATAATGCCCCCAGTCCTGAACGACCCAATACTTTAATATCTGTTCTTTGAAGCGGAGTAGTATATCCATCGTGGTATAAATCAAGTACAGCATTTTTCGCATCAGCGATCCTGCGATCAGGATTGATTGAAATAAAGTCTCTTGACTTTTTCAAGATACCCAGATCAAATGCTTCGGAAGCCGAAGTGGAAACCTTGGCAGTCGCAATTGTAAAGAATCGGTCTTTCAGTGGAATGATTTCTGGTTCACCGTCGTGAACTTCATCCGCGGCCCTTAGAACAAATTCTTTTGTACCCCCGCCGCCCGGAATCAGGCCAACACCCAGCTCAACGAGACCGATATAAGATTCAGCAGCAGGTACGATTTTATCTGCATGCAGGCTCATTTCGCATGCGCCACCCAGGGTAAGTCCGCGAGGTGCAACCACAACCGGAATGGCTGAATATCGTACACGCATCATGGTGTTCTGGAATGTTCTGATGGCCATTTCCAGTTCTTCAAATTCCTGATCTACTGCCAGCATTAATATCATACCAATATTGGCGCCCGCTGAAAAATCCTGTGTTTCATTAGCAATGACAAGACCTTTATATTTTTCTTCTGCAATACCGATCGAGCGCTGAATACCTTCTATCACTTCTCCGCCGATGGTACCGAATTTGGTATACCATTCCAGCCCCAGCACTTCATCTCCCAAATGGTAAAGCCTTGCAGCTGAATTTTTCCAAATGGTTTGATTTTCAAAGTTTCGCATTACAATAAAAGCGCGCGGGTCCCCTGTTACCGCAGAAACATAATTCTTTTTTGCCGGTGAATAGGCAAGTTTTTCTCCTTTCTCCACTTTGTAAAAACTGGTGGCGCCTCCTGCAAGCATTTCCTTTACCCATGCTGCGGTTTTATATCCGGCAGCCTCCATTTTCTTTATTGTATCTTCTATACCAAACAGGTCCCAGGTTTCAAATGCACCAATCTCCCATCCAAATCCTGCGCGCATCGCATCATCGACTCTGAAAATTTCATCACTGATTTCAGGGATTCGGTGCGATACATAAGAAAAAAGCTCGTAATGAAACTGCCGGTAAAAATCACCTGATTTATCCCTCGCCTGTATCAGAATTTTTAATCTTTCTTTCAGATCATCCAGTGGTTTGGCAGCATCCACTCCGGGAAAAGAAGTTTTCTCCCTGGGTTTATATTCAAATGACTTCAGGTCGAGCGTCAATATTTCACGTTCGCCCTTTTGATTTTTTATTTTGGAGAAAAACCCCTGACCGGTTTTATCACCAAGCCAGTTATTTGCAATCATTTTATCCAGCCAGGAAGGAATTATAAAAGTATCTCTTGCTTCATCTGATGGACAATTTTCATAAATACCCCGCGCAACTTTTACCAGTGTATCCAGTCCGACAACATCCGCAGTGCGAAAGGTAGCCGATTTGGGACGGCCGATAATTGGTCCCGTAAGTGTTTCAACCTGGTCAATATTCAGTTGCAGTTTATCCATGAGTTTGAATATCGCCATAATGCTGAAAACGCCAACACGGTTGGCAATAAAAGCAGGACTGTCTTTACACAGCACAGTAGTTTTACCCAGATAAAGATCTCCATATTCTAAAAGAAACTGAATCACGTCCGGATCAGTATCAGGAGTAGGAATAATTTCCAGAAGTCTCAGGTACCTGGGCGGATTGAAAAAATGTGTTCCGCAGAAATGTCTTTTAAAATCTTCAGATCTGCCTTCATTCATCAGATGAATGGGAATGCCGGAAGTATTGGAGCTGATAAGAGTACCTGGTTTTCTGTATTTCTCGACTTCACTGAAGATAGCAGTTTTAATATCCAGTCGTTCAACCACTACTTCAATAATCCAGTCGCAGGCTGAGATATCTTTCATATTATCAGAAAAGTTACCCGTCCTGATATGTTTAACTACTTCACTGTTATATACAGGCGAAGGATTCGATTTGATGGCAGATGTCAGCGCTTCATTTACAATCCGGTTTTTCACTATGGGATTGTCCAATGTAAGTTTCTTTGCCAGTTCAGCGGCATTTAATTCTGAAGGAGCCCGGTCAAGCAATAATACCTGTACTCCGGTGCCCGCGAAGTGACAGGCAATCCTTGAACCCATTACACCACTGCCCAGTACCGCAACTTTACGAATGATTCTTTTCATATTGGAATCAGTTTTAAATCTATTTCTTATCCGAAAATAAACCGTGAAGAATAATTTTCATCTTACATCAGATCCTGCTCCAATCATTTCATCCGGGGCAACAAAAACTAATCTGCCTTTGGAATCTTCTGCCATCAGGATCATTCCATTACTTTCTATGCCTTTCATTTTCCGGGGAGCCAGGTTGGCAACCACAACCACTTGTTTGCCGAGAATGTCCTCAGGTTTAAAATGAAGTGCGATGCCCGAAACAATAATTCTCTTTTCGAAGCCCATGTCTACTTCCAGTTTCAGCAGTTTGTCTGCTTTTGCAACTTTTTCCGCCGAAAGGATAATACCGGTTCGCAGTTCAAGTTTTTCAAAATCGGTGTATTGAATTTCTTGTTTTTTTTCAGTTAGCAAAGCAGAGCTATCTGTTATACCGTTTTCTGGTTTAATCGTATTGCCATGCAGTTTTTCCATTTGTTTTTGTATTTCTTCATCTTCTATTTTTCTGAATAACAACACGGGAGGGCGAAGACTGTAACCCATCTTTAACAGGTCAGTCCTGCCTGCATTTTCCCATTCAAGCATTCTTTCCACAACCTTCATCATATTCAGCAATTTCTTTGCTGTTGCAGGAAGAAATGGATTAATAAGTATTGTAAGATTGGCCGTCAGTTGCAGGCACAGAAATAAACAATTGTCGATTTTTTCCTGATCTTCTGGTGTGGTCGTTTCTTTGCCTGCTTTTTTCCAGGGCTCTTTGTCCTGAAGATATTTATTTCCTTTTCTTGCAAGGTCAATGATTGAATAAAGGGCATCACGGAATTTATATTGTTCTATCAGATTTTCTACTGCAACTTTTGTCTGTTCAATCTGGCGGATCAGTTCAGTATCGGAAGCCTCTTTAATATTCTCATGCCAGAAAGGTACTTTTCCTTTGCAAAGTTTATGCATCAGCACGAAAGTCCTGTTTACAAAATTTCCGAAAATGGACACGAGTTCGCTGTTATTCCTGTCCTGAAAATCCTTCCATGTAAAGTCATTGTCCTTGGTTTCCGGAGCGTTCGCGCAAAGAACATAACGGAGAACATCTTCACATCCGGGAAAATCTTCCAGGTATTCATGTACCCAGACTGCCCAGTTGCGGCTGGTAGAAACCTTTTCTCCTTCAATATTCAGAAATTCATTGGCTGGCACATTGTCGGGCAAAACAAAATGTCCATGTGCCAGCAGCATGGCCGGGAAAATAATACAATGAAATACGATATTGTCTTTGCCAATAAAATGTACCAGTTTGGTATCCGTCTGTTGCCAGTAGTCAGCCCACTTTGGTGTTAACTCTTTTGTAGCAGAAATATAACCGATGGGAGCGTCGAACCAAACGTACAATACTTTTCCTTCGGCATCCGGTAAAGGAACTTTAATTCCCCAGTTACCATCACGTGTCATAGCGCGGGACTGTAAACCGTTATCGAGCCAGCTTTTACACTGTCCATAGACATTATTCTTCCATTCTGTATGACCATTCAGGATCCATTCTTTCAGAAATTTTTCATAATGCTGGAGAGGAAAATACCAGTGTTTGGTTTTTCTCTTGACCGGGACAGCATCGCTGAGTGTACTTCGCGGATTAATAAGCTGGTCCGGACTCAGTGAAGATCCGCAGCGCTCGCACTGGTCACCGAATGCATTTGGATTGCCACATATCGGGCAGGTGCCGGTAATATAGCGGTCAGCCAGAAAAATTTTTG
>DATHNR010000587.1:0-6714 GCA_035485835.1 Puia sp. | reverse complement strand
TTTACATATGTATTGGTGCCATTAAAACCAGAGGAGATCGCTATTTTAACGGGTGTTTTCAGGCTGCCTGCATAATGATTTAAGAAATAATATGATGGCCGGGCTGAAGAATTATTTGTTGGTCCGTCTTCTTCCAGTCTTGTTATATAAAGTGACCGGTCCCGCTTTTTATCGGGGTAGTCGTCACCCACCACTTTATCAATAAATGCAGTCAGGATCATTAGTATGGTAAGCGTAAAGCTGATTCCAAATAAACTGATGATTGTAAAAAATTTCCTGCGTCTTAAAACGGCAATGGCGATTTTGAAATAATTTTTAAGCATAAACTATATTTCTTTCTGACAATTAAAAAAGTGTATCTGTCTATTGAACCTGAGATCCATCAAACAATCTCATCAAACGGTGTGTCTTTTTTGCCATATGCTCATCATGTGTAACCATCACGATGGTTGTACCTTCGGTTTTATTCAGGTATAATAAAATATCCATTACCTCATTACCCATGGAACTGTCCAGATTTCCCGTCGGCTCATCTGCCAGGATAATTTCAGGCTTCCCAACGATAGCGCGCGCAATGGCGACACGTTGTTTTTGTCCACCGGATAACTGGGTAGGGAAATGTTTTACCCTGTTGCTTAATCCGACTTTTCCTAAAGCTTCAGACGCAGATTGTTTTCTGTCCTTTTCTGTACTGGTCCTGTAAAGTAACGGCAGCGATACATTGTCAAGCACTTTCAGGTCGTTGATGAGATGATAGCTTTGGAAAATAAAACCCAGTTTTTTATTCCTGAACTGCGCCAGTTGTTTATCAGAGAGATGATCCAGATTCTGGTCATCAATTTTGATATCCCCCTTGGATGGTGCATCCAGCAATCCCATGATATTAAGCAGGGTACTTTTGCCACAACCCGAAGGACCCATAACAGAGAGGAATTCTCCTTTTTTAATATTCAGGTTGATACTGTTCAGCGCGAGTGTTTCAATCGTGTTGGTGCGGTAAACTTTATCAATGTTTTGTAAACTTATCATGGTCTTATTTTTTGGATGTAATGAATGGTTATTTATTTATAAGTAATTTTTTCATTTCTTTCAAAATCGTATAGCGATAAATAGCGCAACTGATAGTACGCGCCCCAAAAATCACGCAGGGCAGAAATATAATCTCTCTTTGCCTGATCATTCTCCTGGAAAGCAATACTTAAATCGGTAATACTTAGGTTTCCCAGCACGTATCTGTCTTTTGCAATCTGGTATTTCTCACCGGCAATACTATCAGCTTCTGCGGTAAGCACCAATTGATTTTTCATCATGTCGAATAATGTAACCTGAGTTACAATCTGCTGGACAAATATTTGTTTGTTCTGCTCAATAGTATATTCTGTGAGTTGCTGATTGGCCTGAGCTGTTTTTATTCTGGCTTTTGCCCTGCCCCAGTCGAGTATTGGAATATTAAAACTCATTTGCAGTAACTGTTGATTCTCCGGGTTCTGATAAACATATTCGATGGTTGGGGCACTTTTGGAATACCCCAGATTAGCAGTTAGCGTTGCGTTTAATCCATTGTCCCCCCTGGCTTTGGCCACATCTCTTTTTGCTTCTGCTGCGAGACGTACAAAAGCAATTGCGTCAGAACGGTTTGCATAGGCTTCGGCCAATACCTTTTCTGTTTCAACACTCATATTGATCGTAGCAGGAGGTAATTCAAGTGAAATCTTATCTAAGTTTGACAAGCCGGTATAAGAACGCAGGTTTAATGTCGCAATCTCCATATCACGTTTTGCCATACCCACTGCTTTCAATGCGTTCAATTGTTCCAGCTTTAATTGCAGAATTTCATTTTTCGATATTTTGCCCAGCTCTAATTTCTCGTTGGCAATACGCTGAATATTTATAGTATTGGCCAGATTGGTTTCTGCAATATGAAGATTGACCTGTGCTATCAATAAATCGAAGAAATATCCTGTTGCATTAATGGAAACCTGTTCCATAGATTCAATATATGCCTGCTTGCTTTCATTGTATTTTAAAGGTTCAATTTTATTATCCCATTTCAATGCATTGTATTGCCATAACGGTTGCGTATAACCGATGCCGTAAGGCAAAGCATTATATAAAGTATTTTTCTGGTCAAAATCTGTATATCGCTGTAACTGCGTGGTCCCATATATTGTTCCTCCAGTTGCAGCGATACTTTGGCTGAAGGAAAGGCTAAGCGCTGAATTGTCATAATGAACAGGTTGAAACAGGATGGTTCCATCGGGTTGGACGACCTGGTTAAATGTTTTTGTATATGCCGGCAAAGTACCATTTAAGGATAGTTGCGGCTGATAGTTGGAGCGATAAGTGCGCCATTGCCAGTATTTGGTTTCTCTGGTTGTGATGGCCTGTTTTGATGCGATCGATTTTTCTTTAGCCATCTGAACAACCTGTTGAAGGGTAAGCAGAATCGTATCATTATTTTGGGCAGATATTTTGCTGCTCAAAAAAAGAAAAATAAAAGAGAATAATGGTTTCATCACTGTACAGATTTCAAAATGCTAATTCGTTATGGTAATTTCCTTCACGTTTTTATATTCGCTCATGTCGGATGTAATGATCACGTCTCCCGGATTCAAATTGTCTTTGATCTCCACAAAATCGAAATTGGTCAAGCCGATGTGAACGGTCCTTCGTTCAGCTTTCCCGTTATTTAAAACAAAGACATCCTGGATGGATGAACCTTTGAAAGCCGCACCATTGGGAACACGCAATACATTGTTATGTGTTGCAGTAACAAGAAATACATCCACTTTCATATTCGGGCGAAATAATTTGTTATTTAATTCGTCCAATCCTATTTCGAATGATACAATCCCATTCTGCACTGAAGGATAAATATTTGTGACCTTACCGCGCATTTTCGTTTCATTGATGCGGATGATAGCAGTCATGCCATTAAAAAGCTGGTCAATATAATTATCAGAAAGGCTTCCTTTTACTTTAAAACTTTCCAGATCTGCTATGCGTACAAGCGGTTCACCTTCTCTGATAATAGCCCCGATATTTTTATTTACCCAGGTAACCACTCCGGAGCGGCCAGCGATAATATTTGCCAGTTGTAGTTTGCGTTCCAGCTCTTTCTGGTCATTTTCCTGTATGTCTGCAGCAATTTCCGCTTCCTTCATTTCCACTTCCATAGTTTGTTGATTACTTTTTATTTCATTTTCTAATTGCTGCTTTTCTAATTTAGCGACCTTTAAATTCAATTCTGCCTGTTCAACACTTTCTCTTGTTCCGCCTCCCGCATTTAATAATCTCTTTGCATTTTCTACATCAGCAACAAGACTATTAATCTTCAATTGTTTGATATCGTTGTTTGATTTAATATCATAAAAGCTTTTGTCCAGTTCAAGTTTTAATTTTTTAATATCGTTACGCTTTGTTTCCAATTGGAATTCCAATTTTTTATATTCTGTTTGTGAAGTGGTTTTATCGAGTGTAAGAATGGATTCCCCGGATTGTACCTTACTACCTGCATCCCTGAGAACTTTTTGAATGGAGGCGGTAATCGGGCTGGTTATTGTTTCTTCAAATTCCGGCAATACTTCTCCGGTGGCATTGATGGTATTTTCAATATTTCCCTTTTCGACAACGGCTGTTGTGATAGCTGACTTATTGATGGAGGATTTAAAAGAGAAGCGAACCAGCCAGATGGCTGTTAGCAAAACAAGCATTGTTGCGAGAATCGAAATTAAAATTTTTCGTTTCCTTCTTACAATTACATGTTCTGACAGAACCGTATCCATATTCCCCAGTTTGCACAAAAGGTTTCAAGTCAAATGCCAAACGTAAATGGAACGAGTTCAAATGATTAGAGAGATCTTATGTTTAATTTTTGTTCGAAATCGAACGTTTTGTTCGCAATGAACAGATAAAGGTTAATCTATGCCAAGTGAAGACTGTTCACTACTGTTTAACTGGAGCGAATTGATGATTTTATTATTTGACGGAAAAATAAAAAGGAAGTTGCTGATCAGAAGAATAACTATCCAGAGAAAGGAACGGTCATGAGTTAGAAAATAAATGATGACGGCAAACATGACAGGAAATTCACAAAGCGCCATTCTGATAATCAGCGCAGCACGATATTTTTCGAGTTTTTTACCCAGCTCTTCTTCGGGGTCAATTTCAGTCAACCTCTTTCTGAATAGAAAGAAAGAAGCAGGGATCGCTACCGCAGCAATCAATATAATAGCGACCTGCAGCACTGGGGTCAGAGAATTAATTCCGGTAGAAAGCATACCGGTTTCTACCAGGACGGTGACTATTACGGCAAACAAAACCTGGCCTATCAGCAAAGCGATATAAAGTATTCTGATTGCTTTCAGGTCGTTGGGTCGGGGTTCCATAGTCCAAAGAAAATAAAAAGAAATTAAATCGCGTAGTACAATACAGCCTTTCCCAAGTATGTGCTTGAGTCGATGAAGGATCATTTAATTCGATCAGGAGTTTAATTTGGCCCTTTTTAGCAAATAAATGATCAAAATGCGCTTTATGTTACTCTTTTAAGCGGTACACAATGAATATATAATAAGCTTTTAAGTGGTGACAATACCAGAAGGTATCTTTTAGTCTCATATTTCCAACGACCAGTTAAAAGAAATAATAAATACGATTATCTTATTAGAAATAATTGATTTTCAGTTTATTACTTCATATTATAAATATTCAGTCCTGTATTTGAAATAAAAAAATAAGCCAGTTACAAGGTTTTATTTGTAAGGGTTTTTATTTAGACTAATTTTCCGAAGACTTGGAGCCCGCCAGTGGAAAATGCAAGAGAATAACCAGGTCCCGTTCCGCGCCCTAGTAACCACTTCTACTTTTTTTAACCCTTAAATATTATGCTACCAAACAACTTAAAGCGGGCTGGCTTATTCGCCTTATTAATTTCTTTCCTTGCAATGCTTTGCTGGGAAACCCATTTACGAAACCATGGAAATAAGATTTCCTACGATGACAATGAAGCTCTGTGGGCCGATAAAAGAGCCATGGTTTATGAGTCATCCGATAAAACCACCGTTTTTGCGGGTTCTTCCCGAATTAAATATGACCTGGACATCCAAACCTGGGAAGCACTAACGGGTCAGCATGCCGTCCAACTTGCCAATGTAGGAAGCAATCCGAGACTGGTATTGGAGAACCTTGCCAATGACGAAAATTTTAAAGGCAAACTGATCGTGGACGTTACAGAAGACGTATTTTTTTCCAAGCAGTCATTCTATGACTGGAGAACAAAAAAGAAGATTGCCTATTATAAGGAAAGAACTCCCACCGAGCGCTTCAGTTTTCGGGTTGACCAAGCATTGGAATCAGAATTTGTTTTTCTCGATCAGGATAATTTTTCCATTAATGCCATGCTGGATAATATGCATATTCCTTCAAGGCCAGGCGTGTTTCCCGGATTATTTTTTCCAATGGGATTTTCCCTGGTCAATTTCGAAAGACAGTCATACATGAGTCCGGAATTTGTTGCGGATACAAATCAACAAAACGCAGTTAAAGCCGTATGGGCCTATGGTATTCAAAGAAGGTCAGGCCCTCCTATGGCCAAAGAAACACTGGACAGCATATTCAGTTCCGTGAAAACTAATATCGATAAAATCAGATCCAGGGGTGGTGATGTATTGTTTGTTCGTCCGCCGTCCAGCGGACCTTATAAGGATGCAGAAATGAAAGGATTTCCGAGAGCTGCCTACTGGGAACGTTTATTAACTTATACGAATAGCAAGGGCATTCATTATTCAGATTATCCGGCCACAGCAGATTTAATCTGTCCGGAATGGTCACACCTGAGTCCAACAGATGCAGTGATATATACAAAGAGCCTGGTAAAAGCACTTAAAGAAGAAAAAGGATGGTTCTGATTTTAAAATTTTTTAAAACAGATGATCAAAATCAATAACGAATAATATGAAAACGGGCAATATTATGCGAGCCGCATTTCTGGCAATCATTGTATCCGTGCTCGCCATGGCTTCATGGGAAATTCATTTACGTCATCAGGGCAACAAAATATATTATGACGACAATGAAGCGATGTGGGCACATTATCGTGGAATGGTTTACGAACCATCCGACGAATCAACCGTGTTCATTGGTTCATCCAGAATAAAATTTGATCTGGATATCCCTACCTGGCAAAGCATCACCGGGAATCATGTCATACAACTGGCGAATGTGGGAAGTGATCCGGTTCCTTACCTGATGGATCTTGCAGATGATAAAAAATTTAAAGGTACCCTGGTGGTGGATGTTACAGAAGAATTGTTTTTTTCTGATTTCTCGCCGGAAGATGTAGCGACAGATAAAAAAATAAATTATTTTAAAAAGATCACTCCGACTCAGCGGTTTAGTTTCCAGGTGAATCACGCCCTTGAATCACAATTCGTTTTCCTGGATCAGGAGAGATATTCTATAAACTCCATGCTGACAGAACTGCCCATTGCGCATCGACCCGGTGTTTTTCCTGAACCTGATTTCCCGGATGATTTCGGTGTGGTAGATTTTAACAGGCAGTCCTATATGACCCCGAAGTTTGTAGCGGATACAAGCCTGCAGAACAGGGTAAAGGCAATCTGGATTTGCTTGGGAAGAGTGATGGGCGGACCCCCACCTTCTAATGGTAAGCTGGATTCCTTAATTAATTTGATCAAAGTTGCAACCGATAAAATC
>DATHNR010000586.1:0-7409 GCA_035485835.1 Puia sp. | reverse complement strand
TTCCTGCCGGCAGAACAAAAGCGCTGGATATAAAATACTTTTTCTTTTCCAATGATTTCAAAAAGATACTGATTTATACGAATGCAAAAAAGGTATGGCGTTATGAAACCCGCGGAGACTACTGGATATATAATTTTTCGGATTCTTCCCTGAAACAATTGGGGAAAGGATTACCGTCATCCTCACTTATGTTTGCAAAAATTTCTCCCGACGGCGCCAGGGCAGCTTATGTGAGTGAGCATAATTTATTTGTGGAGGATCTTTCAACACATATCATCAAACCCTTAACCAGCAATGGTTCCCGCAAAATGATCAATGGAACTTTCGACTGGGTATATGAGGAGGAATTTGATTGCCGGGATGGTTTCCGTTGGAGCCCCGACAGCCATGCAATTGCCTATTGGCAAATCAATGACAGCAGCACGCGTGACTACTATATGCTGAATACAACTGATTCAGTTTATTCGAGAATAGTGCCGGTAGAATATCCCGTAGCAGGCCAGATGCCTTCTCCATTTAAAATTGCTGTTGTAGAGATCACGGATAAACAAACGCACTGGATGAAAATTCCAACTGATGCAAAAAATGGTACCTACCTGCCAAGAATGGAATGGGCTTCGAATAGCCAGGAACTAATAGTTCAGCGGCTCAACAGGAGTCAGAATGAATCCGATATTTTGTTATGCAATGCTAAAACCGGTGAGGTAAAACCTGTTTTCAGTGAAAAAGAAGCAGCATGGGTTGACATCATTTCTGCATGGGATGATAAATATAAAATGGGTGGATGGGACTGGCTGAATAAAGGCACTGAATTTTTATGGGCTAGCGAGAAGGACGGATGGAGACATTTATACAGGATCAGCCGCGATGGTAAGAGCCAGGTACTCATTACTCATGGCAATTATGATGTCATGGAAATCTCACTCATTGATGAAAAAAACAATCAGGTTTATTTTATGGCATCACCCGACAATGCCACGCAGGCCTATCTCTATCGTTGCAACCTGGATGGTTCAGGAACAACACAGCGGGTTACACCTGCAAATGAACCCGGATCACATAGCTATGAATTTTCGCCGAATGGGAAATATGCTGAGCATCATTTTTCAAATTATTATACATCCCCGGCAGGTGAATGGATAACCCTTCCTGACCATCAGGCAATTGCCGGAACCCAGCCGATAAAAACTGTTAATCCTCAGGACAGCGCCGCATCCAATATTTCATTCTTCAAAATTCTGACTGCTGATGGCGTAAGTATGGATGGCTGGATGCAGAAACCCATACCGTTCGACAGTACAAAAAAATATCCCGTATTATTTTATGTATATACTGAACCTGCTGCACAAACTGTAAGGGATGTATTTGGTATCAGCCATTGTCCTGTTTATCCGGGCAAATTAGATCAGGATGGATATATCTACATTTCACTGGATAACCGGGGAACGCCAGCACCCAAAGGGGCAGCCTGGAGGAAATCCATTTACAGGAATATTGGTCAGATAAATATCCACGATCAGGCGCAGGCTGCCGCAGAGGTTTGTCGCTGGTCATTTGTCGATACTTCACGTATTGCTGTCTGGGGATGGAGTGGCGGGGGCTCTGCTACCCTGAACCTGATGTTCCAGCATCCTGAGATTTATAAAACAGGACTTGCGGTAGCTGCCGTGGGTAATCTGGAAACATACGACAATATTTATCAGGAAAGATATATGGGCAATCCTCTGGAAACCAAGGCTGATTATGTAAAAGGTTCTGCTATCACCTATGCTTCCAAACTTCAGGGTAACCTTCTGTATATCCATGGAAGCGGGGACGATAACGTACATTATGATAATGCAGAAATGCTGCTCAATGAATTGATTAAGTACAATAAAACCTTTCAGTTCATGGAATACCCAAACCGGACTCATAGCATATCTGAAGGTCCCGGAACCGGTATGCACCTGCGAAATTTATTCAAAAACTACCTGAATGTGCACTGCCCCGGGGGAGGCAAATAATTCTCAAAAAACCTGTATAATTCTTTGACAGTTTATCTCTTAACCCATACCTTTGCATCCCGTTCAAAAAACGGGGATTGACATATGTCTCAGCGAATAAGAATCAAATTACAGTCTTACGATCACAATCTGGTGGATAAATCCGCGGAGAAAATCGTAAAAACGGTGCGTAGCACGGGAGCGGTTGTAACCGGTCCGATACCTTTACCTACACGTAAAAAAGTATTTACCGTATTACGCTCGCCGCATGTCAATAAGAAAGCACGCGAACAATTTCAGTTGCATACGCATAAGAGATTGTTGGATATTTATACTTCTACTTCAAGAACTGTTGACGCATTATCCAAACTGGATCTGCCATCAGGTGTTGATGTGGAAATTAAAGCCTGAGTAAAAATTCTATCTGCCAAACCGATAAAACGGCCAAAGCAGCGCTGGATGATTTGAAAAGAAATATGAACAAGCCGTTCGGGGTTTGTTTACTACCGGTACTTCTATCACCCGCCGTAGCCTTGGCGAAGGCGGGCATCCTGAAAAGAGGATGACGAAGAAGAAGCTGAAAGCGACCAACGGTCGCCTACGCTGAAGCTTCGGCGACTAACAGAAAAGGTCGGTTGCAAACAGGGGATTGAAATCAGTATCAGCTTTACAAAAGCTAAGCGGACCGCTGATTGTCCTTAGACACCAGGCACAAACCAATAAAAAATGAAAGGTTTAATTGGAAAGAAAATTGGAATGACCAGTGTCTTCACCCCAGATGGCAAGCAGGTTGCCTGCACCATTATTGAAGCCGGTCCCTGTGTTGTAACTCAGGTAAAGACCACCGGGTCTGATGGATACAATGCTCTCCAGATAGCATTTGGTGAAAAGAAAGAAAAACACGTCCTCTCTTCTGAAAAGAATCACTTCGCCAAAGCAAATACTACAACTAAACAATTTATCAGGGAATTCCGCAATTTTTCTTTAGAGAAAAATATTGGTGAGGCGCTTACTGTTGAGATTTTCGCAGAAGGCGAAATTGTTGATGTAGTGGGCACTTCAAAAGGAAAGGGTTTCCAGGGTGTTGTTAAGCGTCACGGATTTCACGGTGTGGGTGGACAGTCACACGGTCAGCATGACCGCAGCCGTGCACCCGGATCACTCGGTAACTCCTCAGACGCATCCCGTGTTATGAAAGGTGTCCGGATGGCCGGACGAATGGGTGGCGACAGGGTGAAGCTGAAGGGCCTTAAAGTGGTAAAAATATTTCCTGAAAAAAATTATCTGCTGATAGCCGGATCTGTTCCGGGACACAATGGTTCCATTGTATACATTCAGAAATAACCAATTAATCAGATTCACATGCAAGTAGATGTTTTAAATATAAAGGGAGCTAAAACGGGCCGTACGCTGGATTTGCCTGCGGATATTTTTGAAGCGGAGCCAAATGATCATGTAATATATCTGGCGGTAAAACAGTACCTGGCAGCTCAGCGCCAGGGAACGCATAAAGTAAAAACCCGTATGGAAGTGAAAGGATCTTCCAAAAAATTACATAAACAAAAAGGTACCGGGGGTTCACGTAAAGGGAATATCCGGAATCCTCTGTATAAAGGCGGCGGTACGATTTTCGGGCCAAAACCACACAGCTGGGATTTTAAGCTGAACCGTAAAGTGAAGGACCTTGCCAAGATATCGGCTCTTTCTTATAAGGCGAAGGCTAATTCGATCATCGTTGTGGAAGATATACAGCTGAAAGCTCCAAAAACCAGTGAAATGGTTGGTCTGATAGGCGGACTGAAACTCAATGGTAAAAAGACGCTTTTTGTGACTCCGGAATATAATGACAACCTGCATCTCAGTTTACGGAATATTCCGGGACAGGAGAGCAGTCTGTTAGCCGATGTGAATACATATGATATTGTGAATGCAGAAGTATTGGTACTGACGGAAGCGGCAGCGAAGATGTTTACAGAAGAAGTGGAAGCATAAATTAATTTTCAAATTTGTAAAGATGAAATCAGGTGAAGTTCTCATACGGCCGATTTTAACTGAGAAAGCAAATGCCCAGCAGGAAAAGTTACGCCGGTATGCTTTCAAGGTAAACACGCGTGCAAATAAACTGGAGATCAAAAAAGCAGTAGAAGAATTTTACGGTATCACGGTAACTGATGTGAATACGGTAATTGTTCCTGGAAAAGCAAGATCGAGGTCTACCAAGGCTGGTCTGATCGTTGGCCGCAAACCGGGATACAAGAAAGCGCTGATCACTGTTGCTGAAGGAGAAACAATTGATTTGTATTCGAATATTTAAGTAATTAAAAGATATGGCACTAAAAAAGTTTAAACCCGTCACTGCAGGAACACGTTGGAGGATAGGTAATGCCTATGCAGAAATTACTTCCGATGCGCCCGAGAAGACCCTTCTTGAAAAAATCAGCCGCACGGGTGGCCGTAATTCTCAGGGAAGAAGGGCTATGCGTTATATCGGTGGTGGGCATAAAAAAATGTATCGTCTCATAGATTTCAAAAGGGATAAAAAAGATATCCTCGGGAAAGTTGTTTCCATTGAATATGATCCGAACAGAACATCTTTCATCGCCCTGATTCAGTATAGCGATGGAGAAAAAAGATATATCCTGGCTCCTCAGGGATTACAGGTTGGTGGAACTGTTCAGGCAGGTGATGCAGTGGTTCCGGAAATCGGGAACGCATTACAGATGAAGAATATTCCTCTTGGTACCAATGTCCATAATGTAGAAATGCAGCCGGGACAGGGTGGAAAACTTATCCGCAGTGCGGGTACCACAGCACAGCTGACTAATAAGGAAGATAAATATGCCGTACTTAAAATGCCTTCCGGTGAACTCAGAAAAATTCTGATTAACTGTTATGCTACTGTCGGAGTGGTTTCAAATAGTGATCACAGTCTTCAGAGCATGGGTAAAGCCGGCCGTAACCGCTGGAGAGGCATTCGCCCGCGCGTACGTGGGGTTGCCATGAACCCGGTAGATCATCCGATGGGTGGTGGTGAAGGAAAGGCTTCCGGTGGACAACCACGTTCAAGAAACGGGCAATACTCAAGGGGTCTGAAAACAAGAACGAAGGGTAAGGGCAGTGATAAATTAATTATTCAGACAAAAAAAGGAAAGAAAATAGGAAAGTAAAAAATATATTATGGGTCGTTCAATAAAAAAAGGTCCTTACGTAGATGCCAACCTAGAAACCAAAATCCTTAGCATCAATGAAGGAAAAGGAAAAAAAGGTGTCATCAAAACCTGGAGCCGTCGTTCCACCATTACGCCGGATTTTGTAGGACATACTTTTGCTGTGCATAATGGCAATAAGTTTATCCCGGTATATGTAACAGAATTTATGGTGGGTCATAAGCTGGGTGAATTTGCGCCGACGAGAAATTTCAAGGGACATTCCAGCAAAAAGATTGCTGAATAAGCTTAAGGCTTAAGGCGTAAAGCTAAATGCCATTTGAAAGCAAAAAGCTTAAAGCGTAAAACTTAAAGCGGGAGAAAAAAAGAAAATTAGAAAGAATAATAAAAATATAAGAAGAGCCCTATGCTTTAAGCCTTGTGCCGAAAGCTTCAAGAGTTCTTCTTCCTAAAAGGGAAAAAATGGAAGCATTAGCTAAACTGAAAAATTATCCTACCTCGCCACGAAAAATGCGATTACTGGCGGATGAAATAAGAGGCCTTCAAGTTGAAAAGGCCCTGGCATTGCTGGAACATCATCCACAGCATTCTTCCACTCCGCTGTATAAATTACTGTGGTCAGCGGTTAAGAACTGGGAATCGAAGAATGAAGGTAAAAGTGCGGCCGATGCAGGACTGTTGGTAAAGACAATATTTGTTGACGGTGCAAGAGTATTAAAACGCATGCGTCCTGCTCCCCAGGGTCGTGGTTACAGGGTTCGTAAACGCAGTAACCATGTGACATTAATAGTAGATGAGAAAATTGAAAGTAAAAAGTAAAAATTAAAAGATACATGGGTCAGAAAACAAATCCTATAGGTGCGAGGCTGGGAATCATCCGTGGCTGGGAGTCCAACTGGTTCGGTAATAAAAAAGATTATTCTGTCAAACTGATTGAAGATAATAAAATCAGAACCTATCTCAATGCACGTATCAACAAAGGCGGAATTGCCAAGATCGTTATTGAGCGTACACTGAACAAGCTTATCGTAACCATTCATACCTCCAAACCCGGTATCATTATCGGTAAAGGTGGTGGTGAAGTGGACCGTATTAAGGAGGAGTTGAAAAAACTGACCGGGAAGGAAGATGTTCAGATCAATATTCTGGAAATCAGAAGACCTGAACTGGATGCGAATATAGTTGCGGACACAATTGCCCGCCAGATTGAAAACCGTATCAATTATAAAAGAGCTATTAAAATGGCCATCGCTTCAGCGCTCAGAATGGGTGCCGAAGGAATTAAAGTAAAAGTGGGCGGTCGTTTGGGTGGATCTGAAATTGCCCGTACGGAAGAAATTAAATCCGGACGTACGCCTTTGCATACGCTCCGTATGGATATTGATTATGCCAGTGTTTTTGCACTGACTGTATATGGAAAGATCGGTGTCAAGGTTTGGATCAGTAAAGGAGAAGTGCTTACAAAACGAGATCTGAATCCAAATTTTGTAGGTGGTAAAACAGATGTGAGTGACAGAAGGGAAAGAAGGGACGAAATCAAGGATCGTGAAGACCGTGGCCGCGGAGGTGAAAGAAGAGGTGGCGGTTCCGGTGGTGGAGAACGCAGAGGTGGCGGAGGCGGAGGAAGAAGATAGTAAATAACAAATTTTCAAATTGAAGCAACATGTTACAGCCTAAAAGGAGTAAACATAGGAAAGCACAAAAAGGCAGAATACGCGAAGTGGCTAAAAGAGGAACGGATATTTCTTTTGGTTCTTATGGACTGAAGGCTCTCGAAGGAATCTGGTTAACAAACCGTCAGCTGGAAGCCGCCCGTCAGGCATTGACCCGTTCAATGAAGAGAGAAGGAAATGTGTGGATCCGTGTATTCCCTGATAAGCCGATTACTAAAAAACCACAGGAAGTGAGAATGGGAAAGGGTAAAGGTAATCCTGAATATTGGGCGGCCGTAGTGGAACCGGGACGTATGCTTTTTGAAGCGGATGGTGTTACAGAAGCCGTTGCAAAAGAAGCTTTATTGCTCGCCGCTCAGAAATTACCGATCAAAACCAAATTCGTGGTTCGCCATGATGTGATTGCGTTATAATTCAAATTTATCAAGATGTCAAAGAGAAATGATTTTGTAAACAACCTGAAAGACCTGAGTGAAACAGACCTCCATGCCAAGGTACGTGAAGATGAACAGCGTTTGAAAAAACTGGAATTTGCTCATGCCATATCTCCCCTGGAAAGTCCGGTAAATATCCGGATGATCAGAAAA
>DATHNR010000585.1:0-4022 GCA_035485835.1 Puia sp. | reverse complement strand
ACTGGTAAAAACCATTCCTTACGATCCGGATCACATGCCTGCTGAAATAGCTCTTATAAATATTTTCCGTAAAAAATATCCTTCCTTAAAACAGATAGCATGCTTTGATACGGCTTTTCACCATTCCATGCCCCGGGTTGCTAAATTATTAGCTATCCCAAGACGTTTTGACCGCCAGGGAATCCGACGATATGGTTTTCATGGATTATCTTTTAGTTATCTCTTGGAAGAATTGGATCGATTGGGTGAACCGGCGGTCAAAAATGGCAGGATCATCCTCGCTCATTTGGGAAATGGAGCAAGTCTTGCTGCTATAAGGAATGGAACTTGCGCAGATACCAGCATGGGGTTTACTCCTACCGCCGGAGTTATGATGGGAACCAGACCTGGAGATCTTGATCCGGGCATTGCCGCCATCATTATGAATAGTGAAGGTCTGACTCCTGACGGTTACAATAATTTGATAAATCATGCATGCGGATTGCTGGGGGTTTCTGAAACGAGTTCGGACATGAAAGATCTGCTTGGCAAAGAATCAGAAGATATCAGGGCTGCAGAAGCCATAGCACTTTTTTGTTACCAGGTAAAAAAATGGATAGGATCATATACTGCAGTTTTAGGAGGATTGGATATCATGGTATTTTCCGGAGGGGTTGGAGAAAATGCCGCAACGGTTCGGTCAAGGATTTGCGAAGGATTGCAATTCATGGGGATTGAATTAAATGAGGAGCAAAATCAATCCGGCGCCAAAATCATTTCTGTAGAAAAATCAAGGGTGAAAGTGTATGTTATTCCTACTGATGAAGAATTAATGATTGCAAAAATGGTATTTCGTATTTTATCAATCTGAAATAAATTAAAATATTATATTATGGAAACAGTTAAAATAAATCCGGCGGATGAATCATTATCTGCTGAGTTGCTCGATAATATGAATGCCTACTGGCGTGCGGCCAATTATCTTTCCGTGGGACAGATATTCCTGCATGAAAATCCGCTGTTAAAACAACCCCTGAAATTTGAACACGTAAAAAAAATGTTGTTGGGGCATTGGGGCACTACGCCAGGACAGAATTTTATCTATGTGCATTTAAATCGTGTCATAAAAAAATATGATCTCAACATGATCTATATTTCCGGTCCGGGGCATGGAGGACCGGCGCTGGTTGGTAATACTTATCTGGAAGGAACTTATAGTGAAGTATACCCTGCCATCGGCCAGGATGAAACGGGACTTAAAAAACTTTTCACGCAGTTTTCATTCCCCGGAGGCATTCCGAGTCACGTCTCTCCTGAATGTCCCGGATCCATTCATGAAGGCGGTGAACTGGGATATTCATTGAGTCATGCGTTCGGAGCAGTTTTCGATAATCCTGATTTAATTACAGCCTGTGTGATCGGAGATGGTGAAGCAGAAACGGGACCACTTGCAACTTCATGGCATTCAAATAAATTTCTAAACCCGGTTTCAGATGGTGCAGTTCTGCCTATACTTCACCTGAATGGATATAAAATTGCAAATCCCACTATTTTAGCCAGGATTTCCCGTACTGAGTTGGAACAATTTCTGACCGGATGCGGGTGGGAACCCTATTTTGTTGAAGGCAGTGATCCGGCTGCCATGCACAGATCGATGGCAGAAACGCTCGATACAGTAATTGAAAAAATTAAATTAATCCAGCAGAATGCCCGGCAGAAAATAAATCATACGAGACCCATCTGGCCCATGATTGTTTTCAAATCGCCCAAAGGATGGACAGGGCCCAAAGAAGTGAATGGCCTTCCGGTTGAAGGAACATTCCGTGCACACCAGGTTCCTTTACCCGATGCAGGAAAAAATCCTGTGCAGTTGAAACAACTCGAAGACTGGATGAAAAGTTATAACCCAGATGAATTATTTGATAAAAATGGAAAACTGATTCAGGTATTGGCTGATCTGGCTCCTTCAGGAGAAAGAAGAATGGGAGCTAATCCACATGCTAATGGAGGGCTATTGATGAGTGAACTTATCATGCCTGATTTTAAAGATTACGCAGTGGACGTACCCGGACCCGGTGATACAGAAGCTGCCGACACCCTTGTACTTGGAGAATTTCTTCGGGATATAATTAAGTTGAATGAACCAAAAAGAAACTTCAGAATTTTTGGACCGGATGAAACGCTGTCAAACAGACTCGACCATGTTTTTGAAGCAACGAACAGACAATGGGAAGGCGGCTTTGAAATAAATGACCAGTATCTGAATGCTGATGGCCGGGTCATGGAAGTATTAAGCGAACACCAATGTGAAGGATGGCTGGAAGGATACCTCCTCACCGGGAGACATGGATTATTCAATAGTTATGAAGCTTTTATTCATATTGTGGATTCCATGTTTAATCAGCACGCCAAATGGCTGAAGATCACCTGCGGCATTCCATGGCGTAGAAAAATTGCTTCGCTGAATTATCTTTTGTCATCCCATGTCTGGCGTCAGGATCATAATGGATTTACGCACCAGGATCCGGGATTTATTGATCATGTTGTAAATAAAAAAGCAGAAGTAGTTCGTGTGTACCTGCCTCCTGATGCGAATTGTCTTTTGTCCGTTATGGATCATTGCCTGCGCAGCAAGCATTATGTAAACGTTGTCATTGCAGGAAAACATCCCGCGCCTCAATGGCTGAAGATGGAGGAGGCAGTGATACATTGTACAAAAGGTATTGGCATCTGGACCTGGGCTAGCAACGACAAGAACCAGGAACCCGATGTAGTGATGGCATGTGCCGGAGATGTTCCGACACTTGAAATCCTGGCTGCAGTTTCAATTCTTCGTTCCCATATCCCGGCACTTAAAATCAGGGTCGTGAATGTGGTGGATCTTATGAAATTGCAACCGCAGACTGAACATCCGCATGGGCTAAACGACAAAGATTTCGATTTTCTGTTTACGAAAGATAAGCCCGTCATTTTTGCATTTCATGGGTATCCCTGGCTTATACACCGACTGACTTATAAACGTACCAACCATGTTAATATTCATGTACGAGGTTATAAAGAAGAAGGAACTATCACAACACCTTTTGACATGACTGTTCTAAATGATATGGACCGTTTTCACCTGGTTCAGGATACGATAGAACGGCTTCCACAATTGGAAGATACATGTGCTTACCTCAAGCAGGAGATGCAGGACAAACTGATAGCCCATAAAAATTATATCCAGGAATTCGGTGAGGATATGCCGGAAATAAGAAACTGGAAATGGAACTTATAATAATAGAAGGAAATCATAATTTATCCGATATCGTAAATAAATTATCAACCAGATACGATATTTTTGCCTCGCCAAACTAATAAACCTTTCATCAGGTTCTGTTTAGTGAAAATTAAATCTGAAAAACTCTTACACATATGAAGAGATTGCCCGCCATAATATTTATGGTTATATTTTTTAGTGCCTGCCATTCCAAAACTGACTATGAAAAAATATTCAACGACCCCGATCTTTATTGCAGTACGGTTCATGAATTGAATACCATTGTGATGGGGAATAATTTTTCACCAATAGTAGCTTCCAGAAATTATTTATATGCTTCGATTGCGGGATATGAAGTGGTTGCCGCCGGTCATCCTGATAAATATATCTCTCTTGCCGGCCAGTTACGCGGTTTAAAGTCAGTTCCTAAACCACCTGCCGGTCAGAAAATTGATTTTGAGTTTAGCGCTTTACTGGCATATTGTAAATTAGGTGAAGCAGTTACTTTTCCTGCTGGAAGTATGAAATATTATACGGATAGTTTGAAAAGCCTCGCAACAGATCATGGAATGCCTGCTGATATCCTGGAAAATTCCATTGCTTTCAGTGATACCGTAGCATCTGTAATTATGGACTGGAGCAGGCATGATAATTATTTGCAAACGAGGGGAGCAACAGAATATGAAGTGAAAGATTCTCCTGGTCGCTGGGTGCCAACACCGCCAGCCTATTCTCCCGCAGCTGAACCACATTGGAGAGAAATTCGTGGACTGGTTATAGATAG
>DATHNR010000584.1:0-6394 GCA_035485835.1 Puia sp. | reverse complement strand
TTAATATTTCTTTCAATTTTTTTAGAAACTCTGTTAAATGTTTCTTCGTCAATAATGTTTGTCATTACTGCTACATTTAAAAGAGTCTCTGCTTCGTATCCTGATCCTCTTGAAATATGCAGGAATTGAATAGTATCTTTTTTATGATTTCTCCCCATGCCTTCTGCAATATTGCAGGGTATGGAAAGAACTGCTCTTTTTGTCTGATCAACGAGAGAATATTTTTCGTCTCCCGGATATTTTTTAGTAAGTGTATAAATTTCTTTAACTATTTCCATGGATAATTTCCAGGCGTCAAGTGTTTTATAATTTGTCATAATAAATTCTTTAAACTACTTCCGGTCATCCGTCATCGGTCATCCATCAATTACAATCCCACCCCAATATCTTGCCTTTCTTCCATTCCAAATTCAGACGCTGATATTCTTTTTGTTCGGAAATTGAAAGGCTGTCATGCACCAGGTGGTCAAGCGGCGGCTGACCTGCATTTACCCATGCAGTATACCAGCAGGAAGCGACAGCAAAAATTGACTGTCGCATCCGTCGTTCGATCATGTGGTTTAGCCTGCTTTCGAAAAGAGTGGCATATGCTGTCGAATACTGCTTCACGATTTTTCCATTACGCTCTTCGAATGCATATTTCTGATCAGGACTTAAAAGTAAACTGATTTCTTTTTCGCATCGGAGAACGGTATCTGCTGCAGCTGCGCTTTCCAATATACGATCCCATATGAACGATGAAAGATTGGGAATATACATTGCTTTCCCTATGAAGAAATCCCATTCCGTCTCAGCAAATATTTCCGGAATCCGCGATTCCCAGAATGCATGAATACCTTCCTGATGAGTCAGTTGTCCATTATGATTTGAGCATACATGTAACGGAACATGCGCGTCTGCAATATAATGGCCAAGGTCCGCGGCAATTTTGAGGATGGCCTGTTTATCTTTTTCCCGGAAGGCTTTAGTAAGTCTTCCGACCATAATCTGAATCCACCAGGGCACAATTCCATAAGCCTGTAAACTATCAGCTGAAAATTTTAGGACGGCTGATTTATAATCACGGGGAATTTCCGGAAAGGGATATTGGCCATAATGATCAATATCTATAAAATGATGTGCACCCTCGCTGGCAATCATATACCGTCTTTTGTCCGGATCTACCGCGTGTTCTGAAAGGAAACCAATATTAGGTTTAAATAAGATCATCATCTGTGGTGGCAGGAGAAAAACTGCATGATAATTTATTTTTTCATGCATATAAAACCCCCAGCAGTAGGAGCGGTTCGGTGGAAGAAGCAGGATGAATAGGTAGTAAAACTTTTTCATGTTACAGCTTGCTGCTATTTTCGATGACGGATGACCCCGCACATGCGGCAACGGATGACCGATCTTGTTCAGGTGCAATTTATAATGCAGGTATAAAAAATTAAATACTACTTACTGACTAATTTAATAAGATGGTCATCCGTTGCCGCATATGCGGGATCATCTATCATCTAATAGACTTGGAGTAGCTATTCATCAATATTCGTTACCCCCCCGGAGATGGCGAATTTCATCGCGTCGGTAGATGTGATGTCAGTAATAAGACGCACCCTGTCTTTTTTCACAAAATAAAGATGACCTGCAAATGCGTATGATTGAGGGACGTAAACTGAAATATATTCCTGCAGACCGAATTCTGCCAGTTCTGCATGCGTGATAAAACCAATTCGCCAGATATCCGTTGATTCAATACTTACCAGTACCGCCCTGTCGAATTTGCGTTTGTTGCCGGCGAAGGCCTCGAAGAAATCCTTGATAGTGCTGTAAATGATTTTTATGCCAGGGGTCTTCTCTAGTATATTATCGAATAGCTCTACCAGTTTACTTACGATAAAGGATGAAGAAACATATCCTACAATCAATACAATTACGATTACGAGAATAAATCCAATGCCCGGAATATGCCTTGGGTTTCCATTTTCATCCAGTGCAAGTTTGGGGAAAAGACTGTGAATGAAATTTGGCAGGATACTGTCTACCCAGTTAAATAATGAATAAACCGTCCAAAATGTAATCGTTATCGGCGCCAGAATAATCAGACCCTGCAAAAAATACTTAAAAAGTTTGCCCAATATGATCTGAAATTTCATAAACAGTGGTTTGTGATCAAAAATAACCAAACATTCTGCCGACTCCATGTTTAAAACACAGGAAGCCTTCGCTTTATGCCTCAGTTTTCGATATAATCTATAAAAACATCAATGGAAACTTTGGTTACATAAATAGTTTCCGTAGTTTTGTGCCTCTTTAGAAGAATAAAATGGAAAACAAAGACAGAATACTGGAGAAAGCGCATGACCTGTTCATGCAGTATGGAATAAGGTCCATAACCATGGACGAAATAGCGGCCCAGCTTGGCATCAGCAAGAAAACCATTTACCAGTTTTTCACCGATAAGGACGCCATGGTGGAAGCCGTGGTCAATGAGGTAATAAATCGAAATGAAGAGGATTGCCGGGGATTCAGCCTTACGGCAGAAAACGCTGTCCATGAAATTTTCGTCGCCATGGATTTCACTCAGGAAATGATGAAAGCCATGAATCCACAGATAATGTACGATCTGGAAAAACATCATCCTGCGGCTTTTAAGCGATTGAAACAGTATAAGTATCAGTTTCTATTTTCAACGATTAAAGAAAACCTGGAAAGGGGGGCCCGGGAGGATATTTACCGGACAGACCTGAACATCGATCTTACCACACGCCACCGGATTGAATCGGCGTTTATGCCTTTCAACCAGGAAGCTTTCCCCCAGAATAAATACCCGATGAACCAGACCTGTCAGGAACTGGCCATCCTTTTTTTGCACAGCATCTGCAACCCAAAGGGGAAAAAACTAATTGAAAAATATTTGAATGAAAGACAAAAAAACTTTTCAAATGAGCAAAAGATTTTATAGACGTCTACTGTTTACAAGCCTCCTGTTCATAGCAGGAACGGTTTTCGCCGTAGCACAAACGATTCATTCTCTTTCAGTAGAGGATGCGATCGTACTTGTAAAAAAGAATAATATTCAGGTGAAAAAGGCCCTTACCGACCTTGCCCTGCAGGAACAAACCAATAAAGAAATTACCGCAGATGCACTTCCGCACTTATCCGGAACTGCAGGGTCCACTGATTACTTTAATATACCTGTAACGCTGGTGCCTGGCGAATTTTTTCAACAACCTCCGGGTACTTATTACCCTGTCGCTTTTCAACAAAAATTTATCGCTTCTGGTGGTTTTACATTAAGCCAAACTTTATTTGACGGATCCGTTTTTGTTGGACTGCGAGCCAGATCCAGTGCACTTGACTATTATAAAAAAGCGATTGACCTAACAATTGAAGATTTGTCGGTCAATGTATACAAAGTTTACTATCAACTGGTTGTAAGTAAAACTCAGATCAAATTGCAGGATTCCAATATCCTGCGCGCGTCAAAGTTATTACGCGATACAAGGGTCATGAATCAAAATGGTTTTGCAGAAAAACTGGATGTGGATAAGGCGGCTGTTCAACTTACAAACCTGGAAACTTCCAAACACAATACAGAAACTACAATTACCAATGCTTTTCTGCAATTGAAATTCCTGATAGGCATTCCCGCTGCAGACTCCATTATTCTTACAACAGAATTCGATGAAGCGAATCTGAGAGGTGGTACTCCGATAGATATGGAATATAGCTATAAGAACAGATATGACTACCAATATCTTGAAATTTCGAAACAACTTAGTGAATTCGATATCAAACGTTATCAGGCTGCTTATTATCCCACTCTTAAGTTGAATGGCGCTTATCAGAAGAATGCTGCTAATAATACCTATGATTTTTTCACTAAAAGTGGAACATGGTATACGACTTCTTATGTGGGCCTCGCCATTGATGTTCCAATTTTCAGTGGATTTGCCAGGGATGCGCGATTGAAAAAGGCGAGACTGAATTCTTCCCTGATAACTGATCAGATCGAAAACCTGAAATTGAATATCAATCTCGAGGTTGCTAATGCAAAAAACAATTTCGTAAACGCGATCCAAACGATGGATTCCCAAAAAGAAAATATGGAGGTGGCAGAATCAGTGTACAATCAGACTAAGAAAAAATTTGAATCGGGACTCTCTACCAACACGGATCTTTCCAATTCCCAATCGGATCTGATTACTGCACAAGCGAATTATTTAAATGCCTTGTATACGGCTGTACTTGCTAAAATTGATTTCCTCAAAGCAATCGGTAAAATTTAAAAACGCCAAACAAACCAGATTATGAATAAGATACTTTTATCAGCCCTTTTCACCGGAACCATACTGCTTATGTCTTGCGGTCAGGGTGGTGATCCTGTTACAAAGAAAAAAGCCGAACTGCAAAGTTTGAAAGACCAGCAGGTAGCACTTGTAACTAAAATCCAAAAAGCTGAACAAGAGCTGGCAGAAATTGATCCCACCTCTGTAAAAAAAGAAAAAACAAAACTCGTGGCTATTCAGGCAGTAATACCCACAGACTTTACTCATTATATTGAACTACAGGGGAAAATTGACGCATTGAATATAGCTTATGTAACACCAAGAAATGGTACAGGCGGACAGGTAAAAGCCATTTATGTAAAGCAGGGCGACATTGTAAAGAAGGGTCAATTGCTGCTCAAACTCGACGACGCTTTATTAATTCAGCAATTGGCAACAGCCAAGCAACAACTGTCTTTTGCACAGGATTTATATAATAGAAGGAAAAACCTCTGGGCACAACAGATCGGTTCAGAAGTTGAATTGGTCACATCTAAAAATCAGGTGGATCAGGCGCAGAAACAGGTGGATTTTGTAAATAAACAAATTGAACTTACCAATGTGTATGCAGATATCAATGGCATTGCTGATAATGTAAATATTCGCCTGGGTGAGTTTTTCAATGGTAACAATCAAATCCGCCTGGTAAATACAAATGAACTCAAAGCTGTTGCGCAGGTACCCGAAAATTATCTTGGAAAAGTGAAAGTGGGAAGTAACGTGAAAGTGGTAATTCCGGAACTCAATAATAAAACTATTGATACAAAGATATCCGTAACAGGAAAAACAATCGATGCTACCAACAGGAGCTTTTATATTGAATCCAAACTCCCTTATGAAAAAGATTTATACCCCAACCAGGTAGCCCTGATTAAAATTCAGGATTATACAGCATCCAATGCCTTAACCATTCCGGTGAACAGCCTCCAAAATGATGAAAATGGAAAGTATGTGATGGTGGCGGCGAAAGATGGCAGCCGATTGATCGCGATAAAAAAGCCCATTACGATCGGTATGATGTATGCAGACAGAGTCGAAGTCCTGAAAGGAATTCAACAGGGAGATAATATTATAACCGAGGGTTACCAGGGTCTGTACGATCAGCAACCTATAACTACGCAGGTACAGTGATTTAGCGGGTATCTATAACCATTCCAATTCGTTTTTATGAGCACACTGGAAAATTTTAAAGAGAAATTTAAAGAATTCAAACCCACTAGCTGGGCCATTAATAATAAAACTTCTGTTTACCTGCTGATCATTTTTGTGACCATCCTGGGTGTAAATAAATTCGTAACAACCCCCAAAGAACAATTCCCGGATATTGTTATTCCAACAATTTATGTGCAGACAACCTACGTTGGTAATTCTCCCAAGGATATTGAAAACCTGGTTACACGTCCTATCGAAAAACAGATCAAAGGTATAACCGGAGCTAAGATTAATAAACTAACAAGCACTTCTGTCCAGGACTTTTCAGCCATCATTGTGGAATTCGAAACAGATGTTAAGACGGATGTAGCGCTACAGAAAGTGAAAGATGCCGTTGACAAATCGAAAACAGATTTGCCCACCGATCTGACATCACAACCAAATGTGGTCGAAGTGAGTTTGTCTGATCAGCCAATCATGTATGTAAATGTGAGTGGTAATTACGATGGTCAGCATCTGAAAAAATTTGCAGACGATCTGAAAGATAAACTCGAAGAGTTATCCCAGATCAACCGAGTAGATGAAGTAGGCGCACCTGAGCGTGAGTTCCAGATCAATGTGGACAATTATAAAATGCAGAGCTCTAACATTACATTTAATGATATTGCTAATGCTGTGGCCAATGAAAACCTGGATATATCAGGCGGTTTGCTGGAAGTAGGAAATATGAAAAGAACCCTTCAGCTAAAGGGCCAGTTTAAAACTGCTTCCGATATCGAACAGATCGTTATAAGAAATACTTCGGCAGCACCGATTTATCTCAAAGATATTGCGACTATTGTTGACACGGTGAAACAGAGCGAGAGTTATGCCCGGCTGGATGGCAAAAATGTTGTAACTCTTAATATCATAAAACGCAGCGGTGAAAA
>DATHNR010000583.1:0-13791 GCA_035485835.1 Puia sp. | reverse complement strand
AAGATGCCTTTACAAGCGAGCCTGCGATGTACGGTAAAAAAATGCCTCATTTTGTCGCAGATGAATTATTTCCGCAATTCACCGACAGCAATCACCTGGTATTCCTGAACAGCAGTTACCGTCTTCCGCCTGAATTTGTTTTACAACAAACCGGCTCGGAGAAACTTACCAGGATAAAATTCCAGGCAGTTGTATTGGATCAGACCTTTACTTACAGGAACCATAAAATTGTTTACACAGCTTATGAACCTGATCTCCGCTGGGGATGGAGGGATTATTCAGTATTAAGGATCATAGATGTCGATACAAAAAAAGATATCCGTCTGCTTGGTAAGACAAAATATTTTTCTCCGGATATTTCTCCCGACGGAAAATCTGTGGTTGCAGTAAACATGGCGCGGACAGGAAAAAGTTCTCTTGATATTGTGGATATACAATCAGGAAAAATTCTGAGGCAAATTCCAAATCCCGACATGCTGATTTATACCTATCCTAAATTTTTTTCTGAAGAACAACTGGTGACAGCTGTCAGAAATAAAAAAGGACAGATGGGACTGATGCGGGTCGACATTCTTTCGGGTAATCAGCAATTACTTGTAGACTGGTCAATGGAACCACTCGGATTTATTTCTGTAGAAAATAGCCGGATTTATTTCACGCGGACTTTCAATGAACATGATCAGGGTTTCTGCTGGCAGGATGGCCAGATTTACCAGATGAATGATGAAGCAAGCGCAGGCAACTATCAGCTTTCGGGGGGATATGGGAAATTAACCTGGAATAGTTTCACGAGTGCCGGGTACCATGTTCAAACTACCAATGCGGAAAAAGCATTCAACATCGTACCGGAAATTTTTCCTGTACTGGATACATCAGAAAAACACAGAGTATATGCGCTGAATAATCCTCCATTCCAGATACCTCATCCCATTCCTGATTCGGTATTTCCCGTGAAACCATATAATTCGTTCACACATTTTTTTAATTTCAATAGCTGGAGGCCTTATGTTAATGACCCGAATTATACGCTGTCTCTTTTGGGAGAGAATGTATTGAATACATTTCAATCAGAAATATTTGTTGGTTATAACCGAAATGAACAATCGAAGAATGCCGGAATGGATTTTACTTATGGAGGGCTTTTCCCATTTCTAAATATCGGGACAGAGTATATTCTCGATCGGAACAGTTATTACGGTAACCAAAAAATATACTGGAATGAATTGCTTAGTTATGCAGGATTTTCCATTCCGCTGGATTTAAGCAGGGGCAGATGGCTTACCAGCCTGGAAGGTGGAAGCAATATCACCTGGCACCAGCAGTACTTTCAGGGATCGTTTAAAGACAGTATTAAAAACACTTCTTATTTCAGTTTGGATCCTCAATTATTATTTACGCACCAGCTTCAGACTGGCAGGCTTCAAATTAATCCTTCATTTGCCCAAACCTTGTTGTTGCAGTATGACCGGGCAATAACAAATATTTCCGGGAACCAGGTTCTGGCGTCTGCAAATTTTTATTTCCCAGGCCTGACTGCGACCAATAGTATTGTAATTAATACTGCAGTACAACAGCGTGATTCATTAAACCAGGTCAGATTTACCAACAACTTTCCTTTTGCAAGGGGATATTCCGGCGAAAACTTCTATCAGATGTATACGATCGGGTTCAATTATAATCTTCCGCTTGTATATCCAGACTGGGGGTTTGCAAACCTTATTTACTTTTTTAGAATCCGTGCCAATGCATATTACGATTATACGGGTGTACCTTATTTTGCTACGAATGGGCCGGGTGTACAATCACAATACAGATCCTTTGGTCTCGAAATATATCTGGACACACAATGGTGGAACCAGCTTCCTTTGAGTTTTGGAATCAGGTACAGCAGACTTCTTGATCCGGACTATGAGGGGAGGGGACCCAATCAATGGGAGCTGATTCTGCCGCTGAATATTCTACAAAAGGGTTATAACAGCAGAATATCCAATCTTTAGAAAGATGTTTCGCATCAGCAGGAACTTCTTAATTTTGCGCGCTTCCGGAGAAAACTTATCCGGTCATATTGTATGAGTTATAAATCAGAAATTGAGAAAAGAAGAACATTCGCCATCATTTCCCATCCGGATGCCGGTAAAACGACGTTGACCGAAAAATTCCTTTTATTTGGAGGTGCCATTCAAACAGCTGGCGCCGTTAAGAGTAATAAGATCCGAAAATATGCCACCAGTGATTTCATGGAAATAGAGCGTCAGCGCGGAATTTCTGTGGCCACTTCCGTAATGAGTTTCCAGTATAAGGATAAACTCATTAATCTGCTGGATACGCCGGGACATAAAGACTTTGCCGAAGATACTTACCGAACATTAACAGCTGTGGATAGTGTTATTCTAGTCATAGACAGCGTTAACGGAGTTGAAGAACAAACCCGAAAGCTGACGGAAGTCTGCCGCATGCGCGACACACCTATCATCGTTTTTGTAAATAAGATGGATCGTGATGGTAAGAACAGGTTTGAACTGATGGAAGAAATTGAGAACGAGCTGCATATTAAATTACATCCACTTACATGGCCCATTAATAATGGTAAAGATTTTAAAGGTGTTTATAACCTGCACGATAAAAACCTGATTTTATTTACTGCGAATACAAAAGCATCAGATGAAGATGTAGTACAGATCCAGGATCTCGGTACTTCTCTGCTGGACGAAAAACTCGGTGAAAAAGATGCATCCATATTACGCGAAGATGTGGAGCTTGTGGATGGCGTTTACGGACCACTCATTATTGACGAATACCTCAGCGGAAAAATTGCGCCTGTATTTTTCGGATCAGCCATTAATAATTTCGGCGTCCGTGAAATGCTGGATAGTTTTATCCGAATCGCCCCGGTACCTCAATGCCGGCCTACGACTGATGGTGCGGTTTGTCCTGAGGACGAAAAATTCAGCGGGTTTGTTTTCAAGATCCATGCAAATCTTGATCCCAGGCATCGCGACCGGATTGCATTTATCAGGGCCTGCAGCGGAAAATTTGAACGAAATAAATATTTCCATCATGTACGTTTGAATAAAGACGTGCGTTTCAGCAATCCATATAGTTTTCTGGCACGTGATAAGGATGTCATAGATGAAGCATATCCGGGTGATGTAGTCGGTCTTTTCGACACCGGAAATTTCAAAATCGGAGATACACTTACAGAAGGGGCTGATTTTTATTTCACCGGCATACCTTCTTTTTCGCCTGAAATATTTAAGGAGGTCCAGAATAAAGATCCCATGAAGACCAAACAACTGGAGAAGGGATTATTACAATTAACGGATGAAGGCGTAGCGCAGTTATTCACCCAGTTTGGCGGAAACAAAAAGATTATCGGTTGTGTGGGTGAGTTGCAGTTTGAAGTCATTCAATACAGACTCCTCCACGAATATTCTGCATCTGTTCAATTCAATACGCTTCCTTTTTTCAAAGCCTGCTGGATAACGAGTAAGGATGAGAAAAAGCTCCTCGACTTCGCCAGGTTCAAACAAAATAATATCGCAGAGGACAAGGACGGGCATATGGTTTATCTCGCACAAAGTGAGTGGTTCCTGAAAACGGAGATCACCAATAATCCGGATATTGAGTTTCATTATACCTCTGAAATACACAAGTAACTCGATAGTGTGAGAGTGTGAGAGTGTGAGAATGTGAGAGTGTGGGTGTTAAAAAGAGAAAAGGGTAGGGTGAATTTCTTTAGTTTTTAACGTGAATGATACATTTTCACTTTAAATAAATGCGGGAGATTAGGGTTTACAAAACTCTCCCATAATGTTTAGGCAAGACGGTCCGATTATTAAAAAATCTACAGAATTTGCAATTAAAATCATTAAATACTGTGATTTTTTAACCTCAAAAAAACAATTTGTCTTTTCGAATCAGCTACTAAAATCCGGAACTTCTATTGGGGCAAATGTTTTTGAAGCCCAATATGCTGAAAGCAGGCTGGACTTCATTCATAAAATGAAAATTGCTTTAAAGGAAGCTAATGAAACCCGTTATTGGCTTACGTTATGTGAAAAAATGGAAGGCCTAAATGTGGAAAAAGACTCTCTAAATGACTTGAATGAAATTATGGCCATTCTTTCCAAAATAATAATTACAAGCAAAAAAAACTTAAGTCAGAATTAAAACTCTCACACCCTCACACTCTCACACTCTCACACTATTTTAATCGCACCCCGGTATAATTGTGCGGACTAATCTTCTTCAGCTCTTTTTTTACTACTGCGGCAATATCAAGTCCGTCGATAAATGTGTGAATTGATTCCCGGGTGATCCCATTTTTCCCCCTGGTAAGTTCTTTTAGTGCTTCGTAGGGATTTGGATAATCTTCTCTTCTCAAAATCGTTTGAATGCCTTCTGCAACGACGGCCCAGTTATTTTCGAGATCCTGAACTATTTTATCTGTATTTAATACCAGTTTGGAAATGCCCCTTTCAATGGATTTGAGGGCCAGAATAGTGTGAGAAAAAGGGACCCCGATATTTCGCAGGGTGGTGGAATCGGTCAGGTCACGCTGCAGGCGGGATACCGGAAGTTTCGAAGACAGGTATTCAAACAATGTATTAGCCATACCCAGATTGCCTTCCGCATTTTCAAAATCAATCGGGTTTACTTTATGCGGCATGGTCGATGATCCGATCTCTCCTTCTTTTATTTTTTGCTTGAAATAATCCATGGAAATATATGTCCACAGGTCCCTGCAAAAATCGATCAATATGGTATTGATCCGTTTCATGCAGTCAAATTGCGCAGCAAGCAGGTCATAATGTTCGATCTGTGTAGTAAACTGCTGGCGTTTCAGTTCGAGTTTTTTCTCAACAAATTCGTTTCCAAGTTTGGTCCAGTCCCTCTTTGGAAATGCGACAAAATGTGCATTGAAATTTCCCGTCGCTCCTCCAAATTTAGCAGTGAATGGAATTTGGATCATGAGCTCTATCTGATTTTGAATTCTTTCCACGAATACCATTATTTCTTTGCCGAGGGTAGTTGGGGAAGCAGCCTGCCCATGGGTACGGGCCAGCATGGGCGTATTGCGCCATTGATTGGCCAGAATAGCGAGTTGCTTTTTCAGATTTAAGACAAAGGGTAGATATTCGATTTCCACAACATGTTTCCAAAGCAAGGGAATTGCAGTATTATTAATATCCTGGGATGTAAGGCCAAAATGAATCCATTCCCTGATTTCAGCATCTTTGGTACTTGCCAATTTTGATTTCAGAAAATATTCAACTGCTTTTACATCGTGGTTCGTCGTTCTTTCGATTTTTTTAATCTCCAGGGCATCTTGGAGATTAAAATTTTCCATTAGTGCCAGCAGGAATTTTTTTGTACCGGGAGAAATGGTGAAGAATTTCTTTTCGGAAAGAAAAATTAAATAAGAGACTTCAACCTGAACCCGGTATTTTATAAGGGCATATTCAGAGAAGTATTCACCCAATTGTTGCAGTTGGCTGCGATATCTGCCGTCTAACGGTGAAATAGCTGTCAGTGGATGAAGTTCCATATACTCTTTTGCCTGCAGGGATTATTTGGACGTCTTCCCTACATTTGCAGCCAAATTTAAACTAATCGCATTGGACAGAAAAATAAGGGTAGGTGCTGTAAGTTATTTGAATACCAAACCGCTGTTATACGGGATTAAAAATTCCCCTGTCATTGATGAAATATCCCTTATTACTGAATTTCCGGCCAGGATTGCAGATATGCTCCTTAGAGATGAAATTGATATAGGCCTTGTGCCGGTTGCAATCATTCCACAAATGAAGGAATATCATATAAATACCAGCTTTTGTATCGGTTCTGACGGGCCTGTTGCGTCGGTTGGTTTATTCAGCGAAGTTCCGATTCACGATGTGAAAACAGTTATACTTGACTATCAAAGCCGGACTTCCGTATTGCTTGCAGAAATCCTGTTTGAAAAATACTGGAAACGAAAGCCTGAATATGTACATTCAGATACTGACTTTCTGAATCAGATAAAGGGAAATACTGCGGCGGTAATTATCGGTGACAGGGCCCTCCAGCAAAGAAAGTCTTCAGCCTATTTTTATGATTTGGGTGAAGTGTGGAAGCAGATGACCGGACTGCCATTTGTATTTGCAGCCTGGATCAGTAATAAAGCGCTGGATCCAATATGGTTAGAGCGGTTCAACGATGCGAATGCTTATGGTGTTCAGAATATTCCGCTGGTTTTGGAACAAATATCAGAATCGTTTTTTGACTTTAAACAATACTATACAAGTTACCTGAGCTATCGATTTGATGAAGAAAAGAAAAAAGGATTAAATCTCTTTCTGCAAATGTTAGCCGATAAGAAGTAAATCCCCCTTTCCAAATATATTTCCGATAGAGAATTTGTTACAATTACATATACAAATGCCTGAAGATAATTAGAACACAAATTCTTATGCTAATTTTATAAATATGCAGAAAAAGAATTCTATAGTTGCGTGGGTAAAGGCAGCAAAAAGAAGAGGCAAATTGCTGTTTAAAAATAATCCGGAAAAATTATTAAAAAAAGTAAAGGGCATCATACATGTTGGGGCAAATACCGGGCAGGAAAGAGAATTATATACCCAATATGGATTAGCTGTGGTTTGGATTGAACCCATCCCTGAAATATTCGAAAAATTACAGCTGAATCTTTTGGGATTTACAGGACAGATAGCTCTTAAAGGACTTGTAACAGATCAAGACGATATGGAATATCAATTCCACCTTGCCAACAACAATGGAGCTTCTTCATCCATTTTGGATTTGAATCTCCATCAGGATATTTGGCCCGAAGTAGGTTATGAAAAAACAATTAATCTGCATAGCAGGAAACTTTCCTCATTATTAAATGACAATAATATAAACGTTTCGAATTATGATATGTTGGTTATAGATACGCAGGGTTCAGAATTATTAGTTCTTAAGGGAGCGGAATCGATCCTGAATAATTTCACCTATATACAAACTGAAGTTCCTGACTTTGAAGCTTATAAAGGTTGTTGTCAGCTTAAGGATCTCCAATCATTTCTCGGAGAGCGAGGGTACAAGGAAATTTCCCGTAGCAGATTCGCAACACATCCCGGAGGGGGAAATTATTACGATATGATTTTTAAAAGTAACTCCGTTACTTCGGATAAAAATTAATCTCTAAAAGCAAAAATATTTAAAATGATATCGTAATCACCCGTTTTATCCCTGTCCCAAAAAGGTTTTGCATATACGGGGCTTCCTTCTTTTATATAATATTTAAATTTGTTTTGAACCAGAATTTCCAGAATCTCATTGAGTTTATACATTTCTGAATAAGTTCCATGATATTCTACAAAAAGATTTTTGACTTTTGATAAATTACCAGAACAATCCTTTAATACAGCATGTTCTGCTCCTTCGATATCTATCTTCAGAAAATCGATTTCCTCAATCAATAAATCTTTTAATCTGACACATTTTACAACTTTTTTATTATCATCTTCGATTGCACCCGCTTCAATTCGGCTGGCCATACTGCCTTTAGAATTAAAAGAGATGGTCTCATTGTTTATCCAAATGGCAGCGTTGATCACTATTGTATCAGAAAAATTCCAGGCATCAAGGTTTGATTTAATAATGCTAAAGTTCGTTTCATCCGGCTCAAATCCTGTTACTATGGCATTAGGATAATTATCTTTAAAGTAAAGTATACTTGTTCCAATGTAAGATCCGCAATCAATAATTTTAGGCCGATCTGAATTTGTCCGGAACTTGTAGAATTCATTTATAAAAAGTTCATTTATCGAAATAAGAAATACTGGGGCGTCCCTAAATCCTATTTTATATTTGTTTTTATAGATATGAAACTTTAGACTCTTATTCGTCTGATGCTTTAATATTTTCTCTTTAGTCCATCCAATATTAAAGACACGATATGGATTATAAAATAACTTTTTAACTCTTTTATTAATTCCTTTTCCCAGATTGGCCAGTAATTGAGGCATAATGCTTAATTGATTCAGGATGCAAAATAGTCTACTTTTAAAAAATAAATAAAATCATATTTCCGTGACTACTTACGGAAATCTTAACTCATAGATCTATGGAATAAGTAATCCGCTTTTTATTTAGTAAGACTACTAAATTTGCCTACAATTAAAATCAGGTATCATTTTTTCAATGAGTTGTTATGGATGTGATTATTATCTTTAATGGTTTGGGTAATCAGATGTCTCAATATGCATTTTATTTAAATAAAAAAAATATTTCCAAATCGACAAGGTTTTTATTTTCTAAAAAATCAAAGAATATTCATAACGGATATGAGCTTGACAGGGTATTTGGAATCAAATATCATGATTCCCTGATTAATAAATTTCTATACCTGGTTTTTAGAGTTGCCGGTTATAAAAAATATCCTATAATATCAAAGCCAGCCATTCGATTTTTAAATTTTCTTGGTATTAAAATCATAAATGAAAATGATGATTATGATTTCAAGCCTGAATATTTAAAGCCTTCCAAAGGCATAAGATTTTATGTTGGAGGATGGCATTCAGAGAAATATTTTATGCCTATAAAAGATACTATTCTGAGAACATTTCAATTTAATACGGAAAATATCGGGACAGAGAATCTACAGGTTTTGGAACAAATAAAAGCAACCAAAAGTATATCTGTACATGTCAGAAGAGGGGATTTTATTGATTCCAACAATCTTAACAAGCTTGGAAATGTCTGTACTCTTGATTACTTTTTAAAGGCCATTGAAAAAATGAGATCACTGGTCGGTAACCCGCATTTCTTTTTTTTTACAAACGATTATTCCTGGGTTAAAACTAATTTCAATGGACCCGATTTTTCGCTGATTAACATTAATACAAAGACTGAAAGCTGGAAAGACATGTTTCTAATATCCAGTTGTTCACACCATATTGATTCTAATGGTTCATTCAGCTGGTGGTCTTCATGGCTAAATAATAATGGTCATTCATATGTCATTGTACCCAAAAATTTTATTGCAAATAGGTATTTCAGGGACATTTACCCTGAAAGCTGGATCCAATTGTCCGATTACTAGTAATTCTTATCATCCTGCATACCCCTGGTAACGATGGTAATTTAGATCAGAATTTTGGGCCTCCAGCCATATGCTTTAAGCCTTAAGCTTTAAGCCTGAGGCTTTGGGCTTTAGGCCTTACCTGCCATTTTTGCATTTTTTTCTCCATGGCATAATGATTGTCATTCAGTTGTAAACCATTAAATACTCAACTTAAATAAATCAATATTATGGGAAAAATAATCGGAATCGATCTGGGTACCACCAACAGCTGTGTGGCTGTAATGGAAGGTAATGAACCCGTAGTGATCGCAAACGACGAAGGACGCCGTACGACCCCTTCTGTGGTCGCTTTTCTGAAAAATGGTGAGCGAAAAGTGGGTGATCCGGCTAAACGCCAGGCTATTACCAATCCTGTTAATACCATCTCTTCTGTTAAGCGGTTTATGGGACGCAGGTACGATGAAGTAACCAATGAAATCAGTCACTGGAGCTATAAAGTAGTAAAAGGTGACAACAATACTTGCCGTATTGACATAGACGGCCGTCAGTATACACCACAGGAAATAAGTGCCATGATTCTTCAGAAAATGAAGAAAACAGCAGAAGACTATCTGGGACAGGAAGTTACAGAGGCTGTTATTACTGTACCGGCCTACTTTAACGATGCTCAGCGCCAGGCTACCAAGGAAGCTGGTGAAATAGCTGGTTTGAATGTTCGCAGAATCGTGAATGAACCAACTGCTGCTGCACTGGCTTACGGGCTTGACAAAGCAGGGAAGGATGAAAAAATCGCCGTATTTGACCTGGGAGGAGGAACCTTCGATATATCTGTTCTGGAACTGGGAGATGGCGTTTTTGAAGTAAAATCTACCAATGGAGATACCCATCTCGGAGGTGACGATTTTGATAAACTTATTATTGACTGGCTGGCAGGTGAATTCAAAAAAGATGAAAACATTGATCTGCGCAAAGACCCAATGGCGCTTCAGCGTTTGAAAGAAGCAGCTGAAAAGGCTAAAATTGAATTGTCTTCAGCCACTGAAACAGAAATTAATCTGCCTTATGTTACCGCCGTTGACGGGGTACCCAAACACCTTGTAATAAAACTTACACGGGCAAAATTTGAACAGCTATCAGATCCGCTGTTTGAAAGATGTCTCAAACCATGTGAACAAGCTCTTAAGGATGCGGGATTAAATGCTTCCCAGATTGATGAAGTAATTCTGGTAGGTGGTAGTACGCGTATTCCAAAAGTGCAGGAAATAGTAGAAAAATTCTTTGGAAGAAAACCAAATAAAAGTGTTAATCCGGATGAAGTGGTTGCTATCGGAGCCGCTATCCAGGGCGCTGTGCTGACAGGTGAAGTAAAAGATGTTCTTCTGCTGGATGTTACTCCATTAAGCCTTGGTATTGAAACCATGGGTGGTGTTATGACAAGGCTGATTGACAGCAATACAACCATACCAACAAAGAAGTCAGAAACCTTCTCAACTGCCAGCGATAATCAGCCCGGAGTGCAGATTCATGTGCTCCAGGGTGAAAGACCAATGGCGAATCAGAATAAGAGTCTGGGTATGTTTAACCTGGACGGAATTCCGCCTGCACCACGGGGTGTACCACAGATTGAAGTGATTTTTGATATTGACGCAAATGGTATCCTTCACGTGGTAGCCAAAGACAAAGGAACCGGGAAAGAACAAAAAATACGTATCGAAGCGGGTAGTGGACTTAGTAAGGAAGAAGTTGAAAAAATGAAAGCAGAAGCCAAAGCCAATGAAGCAACTGATAAAGTTGCCCGTGAACGTGTAGATAAACTAAACCAGGCAGACAGTTTTGTTTTCCAGACAGAAAAACAACTCAAGGAACTGGGAGATAAATTACCTGCTGATAAAAAAGCACCCATTGAATCAGCACTGACCCATTTGAAAGAAGCTCAGAAGGAGCAGGACCTTGCAAAAATTGATGCTGCCATCGCAGAAATCAATAATGCATGGACAGCTGCATCTGAACATTTATATAAAGGCACCCAGGAAGGCGGACCTCAATCTGCTGCCGGAGGACAACCTAACGGCAACGATCAGACGAGTGCCGATAAAAACGCTGAAAACGTTACGGATGCTGAGTTTGAAGAAGTTAAATGATATTAACTAAATATATGGAGATAATGGCTGGCGGGTGCGTCAGCCATTATTATTTAAGCAGTTATGCATGAAAATCAGCTTTGGACATGATATAATTTTTTATAATAGAGGTTTGAAGCCAAATAAATCGATCGTATATTTGCATCACAATTAAGAGCAATAAATAGTCTTGCAAGCTCTATAGGTTCTACACTTCTTACTAACGGTTCTTCAGTGTTACCCTGATCATTGCTCCGAATAGTTTTTAATCTAAAAAAAAGGAATTTTTATGAAACAAGATGTAATGCCATCTATTGTACAGATGGATAGTGAAATGCTGAAAAATCTGACAACCGAAGTAAAGGAAACGCTGGCTACAGACATTCAGATGTCTGCTCAGAAAAAACGTTTTACACTGGTTAATCTCTGGAAAATACAAAATGCTAAAAGAAAGCCTACACGTATCACCAGAAAATGGGCCATCTAATATAGAACTATTACTTTGGGCACATGGAAAGGATCCCTTGTGAAGTCTGATTCTAAACACTGTTATTGTAAGCAGTGTTTTTTTATTTTAGGGAGCCGGCAATCTACATGATATCGAGAGCCTTTGCGAAAAAAGTGCAGATAAACGGCAATGTCAGGATACAAACCCCTCCGATTACTCTATAAAGCGCAAAAAAAGCAATCACAGAAACGAGAAAGAGAAACCAGTACAGGGTTCTCCCTTTTTTAGCATTTTCCATCTGGTCAATTTGTTGCGCAAATATATTCTAATTCTTATTCCTTGCGCTATCGGACATTAATTTTATTACAAGTTCCTGTTTTGGTATTTTCGTTGCTCGCATGCCTGCATTTAATACAATCTGGCTATTGAACTTCAACCCGAGATGAAATTACATTTTTACTTACGTTTCAGCACCAGGCAAGGTCAGGATCTATATATCTGTGGAAATATTCCTGAATTAGGATATCAGAATAAACTAATTACCCTTCCAGTCCTGATGAAATATAAAAACCAGGATTTTTGGGAGATTATTGTGGAACTGGCCAGTCTTCCGTCAGAGCCTGTTCAATATTATTATCAATTGAAGATGGAAGATGGCAGCATCGTTCATGAATGGGGAAATGACAGGGAAATAAAGATTTCTTCGAAGCATGATGATATGCAGATATTCGATATTTGGAATCACGCCGGTGAATATGAAAATGCTTTCTATACTGCACCATTTCAGGAAATTCTTCTTTCATCCCAATCAAAAAAATCAGGGAAAAAACCCCCCAAGACTTACACACATATATTTAAAATAAAAGCACCTCTCCTTCATGTTAATGAATCAGTTTGCATATCGGGAAACGGGCCGGCTTTTGGTGACTGGTCAATGTCTGATCCGTTAATCCTGAGAAAAGAAGGAGTCTGGTGGACAATTGAACTCAATTTATCTGGTGTAACATCTCCCGTTCAATATAAATATGGCGTGTATGATGTGAAACACGAATCTTTGGTTCAGTTTGAAAACGGGCCCAACCGTACCTTGTTGGGTGAAGCCCAGGATGATCGGTTAACCATTCTTCACGACGGGTTTATTCGCCTCCCCAACAGTACCTGGAAGGGCGCGGGAGTCAGCATTCCGGTTTTCAGCCTGAGAACTAAGGATTCTTTTGGAACCGGTGAATTTTCCGATTTACGGTTGCTGGCAGACTGGGCTCATAAAACCGGTCTCAAAATGATCCAGATTCTTCCTGTAAATGATACATCGGCAACAGGTACCTGGATTGATTCCTATCCTTATGCCGCTATCTCGGCATTCGCACTGCATCCTTTATATCTGAATCTCGGGGAGATGGCCGGAAAGAAAAACGCATCTGTCATAAAACCTCTAAAAAAAATACAAAAACAACTTAACTCATTGCCTGATCTGGATTATGAAACCGTTATGCAAATCAAGACGGATACTGCCAAAGAATTGTTCGAAAAAGTGAAATCATCTTTATCAGAAGATACCGATTTTATTGAATTCTTCAACGATAATAAGTCCTGGCTGGTTCCGTATGCTGCTTTTTCTTTCCTGAAAGAATCGAATGCATCGGTTGATTTTCACAAATGGAAAACTTATGGCAAATATTCAAAACTCGCGGTGGACCGGCTGACTTCCCCTCAGTCCAAACAATATGACCAGATCTCTTTTTATTATTTTCTTCAATATCATTTATATCGTCAGTTAAAAAAATCCGTTCATTATGCCCATGATAACGGTATCATAATTAAAGGAGATATACCTATTGGTGTATACCGGCACAGTTGCGATGCCTGGGTATCGCCCGAACTTTATCATTTGGATATGCAGGCCGGTGCACCACCCGATCCATTTGCCGTTAAAGGTCAGAATTGGGGTTTCCCTACATATAACTGGGAACGAATGGCAAAGGATTCATTTCAATGGTGGAAGAATCGCTTTTCACAAATGGCGATTTATTTCGACGCCTTTCGCATCGATCATATCCTTGGATTCTTCCGTATATGGAGTATTCCCATTTCACAAACCGAAGGAATTATGGGACACTTCGAAAAATCAATTCCTGTTCACCGTGTAGAATTTG
>DATHNR010000582.1:0-11103 GCA_035485835.1 Puia sp. | reverse complement strand
AAAAATTTTATCTGTAAGCGGTATCTTTGCCAGAGCCGCAGGAACAAAACTCCCCATATGGCTCATGAGCGTGATCAGAGCTACCTGACGGAGCAATGCAGATTTCCCGCTCATATTCGGCCCTGTAAGAATGATGATTTGCTGATTTTCGGGATCCAGAATCAAGTCATTTGCGATATATTCTTCTCCGGGTGGCAGATTCTTTTCAATTACAGGATGACGGCTTTCAACCAGTTCAAGAATAGTTTCTTCCTGAATAAATGGCTTTTTATAATTGAGACGAATGGCATTACCCGCAAAGCAAAGCAAACAATCCAGCGTTGCTAGTACTGAACAGTTAACCTGGATAGGGGCAATATAATCCCTGAGATCAAGCATGAGCTTTTCATAAATCCCTGCTTCTATCAACTGAATTTTTTCTTCGGCCCCTGTGATCTTTTCTTCGTATTCTTTTAATTCAGGTGTGATATATCTTTCTGCGTTTGTTAGGGTTTGTTTACGGATCCAGGTTTCAGGTACTTTATGCTTGTGTGCATTGGTAACTTCTAAATAATATCCGAAAACGTTATTGAAACTGATCTTAAGAGAAGAAATCCCGGTTAACATGGATTCTTTTTGTTGTAATTCGGCCAGATACTGTTTTCCACCAGATGCAATATGCCTGAGTCTGTCAAGTTCACTATCCACACCGGACCGGATTATATTTCCTTTGTGAGCCAATGCCGGAGGATTTTCAACAAGCTCCGCCAATATCTGGTCAGCCAGCTTTAAGCAGGGACTTAATAAGGAGTTCAGTCTGGTTAAGTAGGATTCCGGATAGTCTTTACAAAGTTCCCTGATATGCGAGGTTTCATAAAGACCATGTGCGAGTTGCATCACTTCCCGTGGATTGATTTTTTTTGCTGGAATGCGCGACAACATCCTTTCCATATCTCCACAAAGTTTTAAATGATGTAACAGTTTTGTTCGCAACTCAGGCTCGCGAATGAAAAATTCAACCAGATTAAGTCTTTCACATATCGGAATTATTTCTTTGAGCGGCATTAACATCCATCGTTTCAAAAGGCGGGCTCCCATTGGCGAAACAGTACTATCCAGTGTTTGTAATAAAGAAAAACGATGATCATTGCCAGGAAGAAGTTCTAGATTTCGAACAGTAAATTGATCCATCCATAAATAATTTTCCCTGTCTAGCCTCTGAATCGTTGTAATATGCTGCAGGTTCGGATGTTCAGTATCTTTCAGGTAATGGATGATCGCTCCGGCGGCGATAATGCCTAGTGCCAAGGATTCAATTCCAAATCCTTTTAATGAATGCGTTTGAAAATGTTTTAGAAGATTCTCCCTTGCATATGTTTCATCGAAAACCCAGCTTTCCAGGGAATAAGTATAAAAACGGTCGCCATAGGTTTCCTTAAATGATTTTTGACGGTTACGTTGAAAAATAACTTCTGCCGGCATCAAAGTCTGGAGTAACTGATCGATATAATCAGCGGGGCCTTCTGTAGTAAAAAACTCTCCTGTAGAAATATCCAAAAATGCAATCCCATGCATGGATTCTCCAAAATGAATGGCAGCCAGGAAATTATTACTCCGATGCTCCAGTAATTTGTCCTGCGTAGCAGTACCCGGAGTAACCATTTCTGTTACTCCCCGTTTAACAATGCCTTTAGCAAGTTTTGGATCTTCCAGCTGGTCGCAGATGGCCACCCTGAAGCCTCCTTTAACAAGTTTATGAAGGTAAGTATCTAAAGCATGATAAGGGAAACCAGCCAGCTCACTGGACCCTGCAGACCCATTATTCCTTTTTGTCAGAGTTATGCCAAGAATACGTGAAGCATGAATGGCGTCTTCACCAAAAGTTTCATAAAAATCACCGACGCGGAATAAAAGAATGGCATCCGGATATTTTTGTTTAATTGCCCGGTGTTGCTGCATCAGGGGTGTTTCTGCTGAAATTTTCGACATGCGGAGGTTCCGGTGTTGATATGCGGAAATTAAAGCACCGGATGAGGCAAATGTAAGGAAGCGATACCCAAAAATTACAGTGTTTTTCCTGTTGTGAACAACTTGGAAATACGTAAAACAAACCGGCCTGTCATTATCTTTGCTGAATGCGTAAACTTCGGATGGACGAGCTTTCGCGGAAAAACAAGATTGAATTTCAGCAAGCTGATAAACTGCCGGTCATTCTTCTGCTTGAAAACATAAGAAGCATGCATAATGTTGGAAGTATATTCAGAACGGCGGATGCATTTTTGGTTGAAGCCATCTATTTGTGTGGATACACTCCACATCCTCCCCACCGTGATATCCATAAAACCGCACTAGGAGCAACAGAAACTGTCGGGTGGAAATATATAGAAGATACGCCGGAGGCTGTGAAATTTTTGAAGAATGAAGGCTATCAAATGGTAGCCGTGGAACAGGTTGTCGGTAGTATAGCCCTTCAGGAATTTAAATTACCTGTAGGAGAAAAGATGGTATTGATATTTGGAAATGAAGTGGATGGAGTTAGTGAAGAGGTTCTGAAATATTGCGATGCCTGCATTGAAATCCCTCAGTTCGGAATGAAACATTCACTAAATGTTTCCGTTGCGGCCGGTATGGTTTTATGGGAGCTTGTCAGATCGGTAATGAAGTATTCATCATATAAATTCTAAAATGTCCCGATTCGGAAATTATCTAAGTCTCGTAAAATTTTCACATACCTTTTTTGCATTGCCCTTTGCAATGATTGGGTTTTTCCTGGGCATATTTGGTTGGAAAAACTTTCACGAAATCATTTGGAGGAACAATGTATATGAGACGAAATTTCCGGGAACTGAGGTTTTGTTCATTCGATTTTTACTTGTTTTAATTTGTATGATTACCGCAAGAAGTGCGGCAATGGCTTTTAACCGGTACCTGGACAGACATTTCGACGCTAGAAATCCGAGAACAGCAATACGCGAAATACCTCGCGGTATAATTTCACCTAACAGCGCACTGCGTTTTGTGATTTTATGCTGCCTGCTTTTTATGATTACCTCCTGGTTTATCAATCCGATCTGCTTCTACTTATCTCCGGTTGCATTATTTGTTATTTTATTTTATAGTTATACGAAAAGGTTTACAGCCCTTTGTCACATAGTACTTGGAATAGGATTATCATTAGCGCCTATTGGCGCTTTTTTGGCAGTTTCAGGCCGGTTTGAGTTAGTTCCATTGCTTTTTTCCGGTGCAGTCATCTTCTGGGTGAGCGGTTTTGATATCATCTATGCAATGCAGGATGAAGATTTTGATAAATCAGAAAATCTTTATTCTATTCCTACTGCATTTGGTAAAAAACAAGCACTCCTGATATCAGTATTATTACATATACTCAGCGCTGTTTTTGTAATTATAGCCGGCATTATCGGGGGTTTCGGAACCTGGTATTGGATAGGGATGATTTTATTTACAGGTATGCTTATTTACCAGCATACTATTGTGAAATCAAATGATCTAAGTCGTGTCAATATTGCTTTTATGACCGCAAACGGTATTGCGAGTGTGGTATTTGCACTTTTTGTTATCACTGATTTGTACCTCACTCATAAACGTTAACAGGTCATGCCCAGAATCATGGCAATTGATTATGGATTGAAAAGAACCGGAATAGCCGTAACGGATCCCTTAAAGATTATTGCTTCAGCCCTGACTACGATTGAATCATCCAGGATTTTTACATTTCTGGAGGAATATTTTAAAAAAGAAATAGTGGAGTTGATCCTCATTGGTGATCCCAGGAACCTGGATGATAGTCCGACTGATCTGGCAACCGATGTAAAACGCATTATTGGAATTCTGCATAAAAAATTTCCGGAAATACCCTTAATAAAGGTCGATGAACGATATACTTCCCTGATGGCTTCACGTGCTATGGTAGATATGGGAATGAAGAAAAGCCGGAGGCGGGAAAAAGGAATGGTTGACCAGGTTGCTGCAACCATGATGCTTCAGGAATACCTTTTGAAAGCCTGATGCTTAAAGCCAAAAGGCTAAAGCTTTTTGATCGGAGACCCAAACGAAATTTGATCAGCGATTAATGGTCCACAGCTTTAGGCGTTAGGTTTTGAGCTTTAGGCTTTCAAACTAAGATTGTAATTTTGCGTATGATTTTACCTATAGTTGCCTATGGCGCACAGGTTTTAAGGACAAAAGGAAAAAATATTAAATCAGATTACCCAAATCTTGATAAACTGATAGAAGATATGTGGGAAACCATGTATGAAAGCAGCGGGGTTGGATTGGCCGCTCCCCAGATCAATAAACCAATTCGTTTATTTGTAATTGACAGCACACAGATTTTTAATAATCTGGAAGATGATGAGAAAGGTAAATATCCGGATGGCCCAGGGATTAAAGAAGTCTTTATCAATGCTCAAATAGTGGAATTAAACGGTGAGCCCTGGCCTTATACAGAAGGATGCCTGAGCATACCTAAAATCAGGGAGGAGATATTGCGCAATGAAGAAGTAACAATCGAGTACGATGACGGGCAATTTCAGCATCAGACAAAAACTTTCAATGGATTAACAGCCCGGGTTATCCTGCACGAATACGACCATATTGAAGGAAAATTATTCATCGATTATCTTAAACCCCTGAAGCGTAAACTATTGAAAAGTAAACTGGATGATATCTCAAAAGGCAAGATCAGCGTGGATTATAAAATGAGTTTTTCTGGTTGAAAACTTATAATATTAAATTTGTTCCCTCTCAATCTATATAGTATGAATATGGAAGCAATATTGAATTTATATTGAAGAAGCCTGCTAGTAAAGTTAATTTATGGTGTTTGAATGGCGGGAAAGGGCAAGTTAATGCAGATGTCCAGCTGTTTTAATCTTTGGACGATCCGCGCTGAGCATAAGATCTCCATTTGCCGATAACTTCCCTCATATCATCGGGTAAATCACTGTCAAATAACATTTCCATATTAGTAGACGGATGAATAAATCCGATAGTTTTGGCGTGGAGAGCCTGTCTCTTGCAAATGCTGAAACAATTTTCCACGAATTGTTTATACTTACTGAAGATTGTTCCCTTTAATATTTTATCTCCTCCATAAGTCTCATCATTGAACAATGGATGTCCAATATATTTCAAGTGTACCCGGATCTGATGTGTGCGTCCTGTTTCGAGTACACATCTTACCAGGGTTACATAACCAAATCTTTCCAGCACAGTATAATGAGTGATGGCTTCTTTCCCATGTTCTCCTTCAGGATAAGCTTCAAATAATTTTCTGAATCGTTGATGACGGCCAATATGAGCAATAATGGTTCCCTTGTCTTCTTTTAAATCTCCCCAGACAAGGGCAATATATTCGCGCTTTACCGAATGGTCGAAGAATTGTTTCGCCAAACTGGCTACTGCACGGCTTGTTTTGGCAAGTACAAGCAGGCCGCTGGTGTTTTTATCTATGCGGTGAACTAAACCAAATCTTGGCAGGGTTTCTTCAGTAATGGACGTATTCTTCTCGTGCAAATACCAGGCGACACCATTAATGAGTGTACCGCTATAATTACCTGATGCCGGATGTACTACCAGCCCGGCGGGCTTATTGATTACCAGCACTTCATCGTCCTCATAAAAAATATTCAGGGGCATTTGTTCAGGGATGATTTCTTCACCCATCGCTTGCTTGTCTGAAAAACAAATTATATTATCCCCTGGCCGGATTTTATAGTTCGCAGTAGCAGTTTTATTATTGACGAGCACCCTTCCTCCATCTATTGCCTGCTGAACTTTGTTACGGGATATATTTTCGATGCGGGCTGTCAGAAATTTATCCAGTCTCATGGGCTCCTGACCTTTATCCACAACCAAATTCATTCTTTCATACAGAACCTCTGAAAATTCTGATGATTCATCCAGGATACGGGTCTCCTCATCCTGTAAGGCTTCAGAATCACTAACTATTGGTCTGTCTGATTTATTGGGCATTAAACAAAATTACATGCTTAAACCTAATGGCCAAGGATAATGGTTAATTGCCAATTTTTAAGCCTTCGTCTTTAAGATGTAAATTTGCAGTATGCAAAAACAGCCTGTTTATTTTCAGGATCTTGGTGTGATGGCGTATACTGAAGCCTGGAACTACCAGGAGTCACTGTTGAAGCAAAACGTTGACATCAAAACCCGATATTATTCTCCTCAACAAAAACAAAAAAAAGACTCAACAACTAATTACCTGCTTTTTGTGGAACATCCACCTGTATATACGCTTGGTAAAACCGGTCACGAAGAGAATGTTTTATTGAATGAAAATGAATTGCAGGAACGTGGAATTTTATTTGTAAAAACTAATCGCGGTGGTGACATAACATTTCACGGCCCCGAACAAATTGTTGGTTATCCTATTCTTGACCTCGAGAAATTCGGAACGGATATCGGAAAGTACCTTCGTAATCTGGAAGAAATTATCATACGTACGCTGGCAGAATATGGCATCTCGGGTGAAAGATCAAATGGGGAAACTGGAGTTTGGCTGGAACCCGGAAATGTGGGAAGAGAAAGGAAAATAGCGGCTTTCGGCGTTCGCTGCAGCCGCTGGATTACGATGCATGGATTTGCTTTTAACGTCAATACGGACCTGCAATATTTTGAAGGGATCGTTCCATGCGGTATAAAAAATAAGCAGGTTACCTCTCTTTCCCGTGAATTAGGACGAGATATAGAACTCTCTGAAGTAAAGGAAAAAATCAAAATTCATTTTGAAGAAGTCTTTGAAGCCGAGCTGGTTGTTATGGAAGTGTGAGAGTGTGAGAGTGTGAGAGTGTGAGAGTGTGAGGGAGTTATAAGGTTCCAGTCTCACACTCTCACACTCTCACACTCTCACACTCTCACACTCTCTTCCTATTCCCTCGGAATCAATAGTTTATTTTTTTCTTTCAGTTTACCATCTTCAAAAAGCTCAAACCGGAACCAACCCGAATGACCAAAATTGGTTTTATCAACAATCAGCGTTGGATATTTAATTTCTTTTAATTCCAGCACCAGTGTATTATCCGCATCGTAAAATGAGACAAAATAATTCCTGTGATTATAATCCGCAAGGGAAATTGTTACGTTACCGTCTTTTGAAATAAATACAAAAGGAGAAATTTTATAAACTTCCTTTGGTTCTTTATAGACTTCGATATAAGGTTTGATTTGCAGGGTATCTGTATTTACGAACAATAAAGTATCCTTGGTTTGCTTTACCAGAGAATCACTGAACCGGCTTACCCGGTTGCCAGCCAGTAACATAATAACAGAGTCCCTTCTTTTTACAACAAGGATTTTTTCCACTTCAATAGTGGGGCCTTTCATTTTTCCGGGATTATTTATCGATGGCCTTTTCAGGTTAGGATTTTCCATCATGTAATAAATCCTGGAATTATCAATTTTGGGTAATATCAGATACTCTTCTTCAGGTGGTTTTACAACAGCTGTTTTTACACTATCTTCCTGCTTCTTAATTTCCTTGGATACGGGCGTTGTTGATAGAGCTGTGGATATTGTTTTTCCCTTCACCACAGGTTTCATGACCTCTGTTGGTTGTTCGGCTTTTTCTACTACAGCCCTTCTTGATTTTGTGAACATATACTTACTGTTCGGAAATAAAATGAATATCCTATAGTACATTTTTGTACCGTTGGCTTTGCTATCCACAAAACCATTTTCAGGAATTCGTGGATCTGGAACAGTGATGAGCGTTGTAAAATTACGTAGACTGTCAGATGACCTTTGAATACTGATCTGGTTGATCGCAGGATAAGCATTTCTCCAGCTGATCAGGACTTTTCCATTAGATTTTATGGATGCCGTAAAGCCGGGCAGGGTATCCTGTGCTTTTGCATAGGTCAGGATAAAAACGGAAAATAAAAACAGTGCAAAAAAAAGACGCATGACACGGACTTATCTTTAATCTTAGATCCCGGCAAAGATAAGGGAAGCACCCTTTTCGGCCGCTTAAAACTGGAGCAGTCCTGGTGCTAATGTAAGGTTGCCCTGGAGGCCGCCACTATGAATAATCAGGATCCGGCTTCCGGAGGGAAACGATTTTTCAGCTATCATATGATATATGGAAAAAAAGAGTTTCCCGGTGTATACAAAATCGGTGGGTATTGCGGATTCTTTATATACCTGGTTCATAAAATCAATAAGAGATTGATTCTTTTTTGCGTATCCCCCGAAATGGGCTGAATGAATTATTTGAACATGATTAAGTCTTTCCGAATTTTTTACCTGAAAAATATTTAATGGCTCAAAACCGCTGGTTCCTTTTAAAACGGAAACACCTATTATTTTCTGATTTTCACCGGCACTATTAACTATTCCCGTGAGTGTGGTTCCGGTGCCCACTGCACAACAAATATGCGAATACCGGTTTAATGATACCAGGGTTAAAATTTCTTCAGCTCCCCTGATTCCATCCATTCCTGTGCCTCCTTCCGGTATTAAGAGTGCTTCAGATTCATTTTCATCTGCAGGATTGGTTACAAGTGATTTTTTTTTCTGATCGTAATCTGATCGTGATAGAAAGCGTAGTTCCATCCCATATCCTGATGCTGCCTGAAGTGTATGCGAAAGCTCCCGCGGTTTTTCGCCCCGAATATATCCGATCGAGGAAAATCCATTAATTCCTGAAGCGGCAGCAAGAGCCAGCAGGTGGTTTGAATATGCGCCTCCGAAACTTATCAGCTTTTGTTTATTCGACCTTCTCGCCTTTTCGAGATAATATTTTAATTTAAACCATTTATTACCCGAAATATCAGGATGGATTTTATCAAGACGCAGAACTTCAATACTCAATTCATTTTTTTGAAACTCCGGATGATTCCATGAATCCAGACTAATATTTTTCAGGTCGGGCAATTTGGTGATCGCCATAAATCTTATTCTCTTTTATGTTTATTATTTAATTTCGCCTCGCATTAAAATTACAGTAATGAAACCAACCTTATTGATACTCGCGGCAGGTATGGCCTCGCGGTATGGAAGTATGAAACAGATCCAGTCTTTCGGGCCTTCCGGGGAAACGATTATGGACTATTCTATTTATGACGCTATACAGAGCGGGTTTGAAAAGATCGTATTCATCATCCGGAAGGACTTTGCTGAAGATTTTAAAAATATATTCGAACCGAAATGGGGAAAGAAAGTGGAGACAGCCTATGTTTACCAGGAAATGGATTCTTACCTGGATGGATACAATCCGCCAGCAGACCGTTCCAAACCATGGGGAACAGCTCACGCTGTGCTATGTGCGAAACCTGCCATACAGGACCCCTTCGCCGTGATAAATGCCGACGATTTCTATGGAAGAGATGCTTTTGAAAAAGCATATCATTTTCTTACTACAGCATGTAATGCTTCAACCTATAGTATAATCGGATACGATCTCGCTAAAACACTGTCAGAAAATGGCTCTGTAAGCCGTGGAGTGTGTGAAGTTGATAATAATAACAACCTGGTTTCAATCCATGAAAGAACTAAGATTTACCGGAATGAACAGGGCAGGATAACCTATGAAGAAGGAGGGAAGACTTTCCAGGTTCCTGATGAATCAAAAGTTTCAATGAATTTCTGGTGCTTTGATCCAGCTGTTTTCTCTTTTATTGAAAGAATATTTCATGAATTTCTTGAAAAGAGCGGACAGGATCTGAAGTCGGAATTTTTTATCCCGATCATCGGCGACAGGTTCATACATGAGGGTAAAGGACAAATCAAAATCATTCCCACCGATGCGAGCTGGTTTGGGGTTACTTATAAAGAAGATGCCCCCTCAGTTCAGGAAAATATTAATTTATTAGTTGAATCAGGAGAATACCCTGGGAAACTTTACTAAAAGTATGGAATTGTGGAAGTGTGGTAATGTGATGGTGTTGTGAGGAGTTTTGATAACTACCACACTACCACACTTTCTTAGTAGCTTTTTACCAGGTAAACAAAGTCTTGAATTTTCTTAATTTGTTGAACGCGGTCTAAATTTTTAACAAGAGAGTTTTGTGGCAAACGGATAAAGGCTAAACTTGAATCCGATTTGTTTACCAGTGTAGAATCTTTTTTAATTTCATCCAGAGCCAGATAAATACTTTTCGTACGTATGGCAAAAACAGCACCTTGTGCCTGAAGCTGACGATTACTCAACACCCCAATCACTTCACCATTTTTATCCAGAACAGGACCGCCGCTATTTCCCGGATTCGCAGGAACGGCAATTTGACAAGCCAGAGTATCACCACGATAACCGGTTTTTGCACTCAGATAACCCTCACCATAAACAATTTCATCTCTGGGATAACCCAGTGTAAAAATTGCTTCGCCCAAATCAATATTCCCCTTACTGATTGCATAAGGTAATACAGCGGATGCTTTATAATCACTATCCACGATTTTTAAAAATGCAAGATCCGCGGTCGGGCTGATATAAATAATTTTTGTTTTGAATTCCTGCCCTTTATTGTTTTGCACGATAACGACGGTTGAATTTCCAATTACGTGTGCATTAGTAATAATATATCCCTTGGGATCAATCATAAATCCTGTACCTCCAAATTTGAAATCAGCTTCCACCGGAACTTTTTCAGGAGGCGAATTCTTCAATTTGGCATTAATTTTATTTGTCTGAGTTACCAGCATGGAAACGGTACGCCTCAAATCCTGTAACTGTGAGTTGTTGGGTGTTCTGGGCGAATAATAAGAAGTGATCCCGCTTATTGCCAGCGCAGTAATACCTGCAATGGACGCTGCAACAGCAACCACTTTCCTGTATTTCTTCCAGAGGCGAACGACTTTTGTTTGCTGGGTTTGCTTTATCTGACCGGTTTCGAAAAGCTCGTTGTGAACGTCCTGTAAAGTGGCTTTTACATTTTTTCTGTCACCATATTTTTCCATCAGGTGCAAAAAAACAGTATGCTCTACTACGAGCTGGTCAATACCCGGATTTGATTTTCTGAGTTCTTCAAAAAACTTTCTTTCTTCCGGTAACATTTCACCCCTTATATATCTTTCAATCGATTCCAAAACCAGCCGCTCTTCCATTTCTTCAGTTTATAAGTTGTTATTGTAATGGCCAAAGAATATTTT
>DATHNR010000581.1:0-2536 GCA_035485835.1 Puia sp. | reverse complement strand
GCAAAGAGATTGCCTCCCCGATCCCTGGATACGTATTCCGGGATGAATATGTCCGGAGAAACAATAAGAAACCTCTTTACTTCTGGCAGTTTTTTCACTTAGTCCTGAATGATCAGTAATATCATGTACAAAATGAAACTGATGCATGGAAAGTGTGAGGGGACTCAGTTGGATACCTGCATTTTCATACCATACCTCCTCCAGAATATCGTGGTTTCCCCTGATGAGTTTTATTTTTATATCTGAAAGATCCGATCGCCATTTCAAAAATAATTCCAGTTCCTTATTCGCGTGACTGTGAAACATATCTCCCACTATTATCAGTTCGCGGGGTTGAAAATATTGTATCTGGACAATCAGTCTTTGAAGATCTTCTTTATATACTGAAGCCGGAATTGCAATGCCCGACTTTCTGAAATGACCTGTTTTTCCAAAATGCAGGTCTGAAACAATGAGTGCCTTTTCTTCTTCCCAATACATGGTTCTTTCGGTTGTAAGCCAAAATTGCTGATTCAGTATTTTATGAGAAACAGGTGTATGCATGGTTTTCAAAGATATTTTATTTGACCCGTTTCTTATCAGTTTCGCGAACTAATTGTTGCTGCATTTTTTTAACGCGGTCTTCCAGTTTTTCAGATGAAAGGTCCTCGCGCATACTATCTACTTTTATGGGAAAACAAAATGGAGTGAGCCTATCCGGAAAACGGAGAATGATTTTGCTTTTTGAAATTCTTTCCAGCATATTCCTGAGCCTTGCTTCTTCCATTTCCTGTTCCATCACCTCATGGTATGCCTGTCTCAGGAGTAGATTACCCGGATCATATTCACTGAATACATTAAATAATAATCCGGCGGATGACTGAAGATGCCTGGCTTTTTTGTATTCACCGGGATTACCCTGGAAGATCAATCCACCGATCACGGCTACATCCCTGAATTTTCGACGGGCCATTTCTGCACTATTGATACTTCGCTGAATATCGGCCGTCAATCCTTCATCCGAAAAAATTTCATATACGTTGCTGTCATCCAATGGTATTGGCTGATCGCTCAGTAATTCAAATCCGTAATCATTCATGGCAAAAGAAAAACTTATCGGCAGTATCCTGCTTATCCGGAATGCCAGAAGGGCTGCCATGGCCTGGTGTACGAGTCGCCCTTCAAAGGGATAAACAAACAAATGAAATCCGTCACTGGTTTCAATTTGTTCGATCAGCAATTCGTTTTCCCTGGGGACATGAGATAATGATTCCTGCAGTTCGAATAATGGCTTCAGTTTGCGTAATTCAATATCTATATTTTCTGCATTCCAGTTATCCAGCAGATAGTGAACTTCATTAAATTTTTTCCGCAGCATATAACCCAGGTTTGCTGATAATGGCATTCGTCCCCCATTCCAGCTGGGCACAATGGATTTTTTTGCATTCGATTTTTTTACAATCGCTGTCATTTCTTTGATCATCAGGAATTCCAGGTTTCTGCCGGCCAGTGTGAAAGTATCTCCCTGATTCAATCTGGATATAAAATATTCTTCGATCACACCCACATAACCGCCACTCAGAAATTTTACTTTCATCATAGAGTCACTAACAATAGTACCGATATGAATTCGATGTCGCATAGCAATGCGCCGGCTCGTAATTTTATACAGGCCATTGATGATTTCCACTTTTCTGTATTCATCGTATTGCTGAAGTGCTTCACCACCTTCAGTGATAAAATGAAGAATTTCCAGCCATTCTTCTTTTTTTATTTCGCGAAAACAATAAGTGGAAGAGATTTCTTTAAATATAATGTCGGGAAAGAATCCTTCTCCGATGGCCAATGTTCCCAGGTATTGAATCAATACATCAAAACAGAGCAACATGGGTTCACGACTCTCAATAAAATTTTCCTTCATGGCAGATTTTAGAGCGGCCGCTTCCACGAGTTCAAGAGAGTGTGTGGGAAGAAAATATATCTTACTGAGTTCTCCCGGCAGATGTCCGCTTCTTCCCGCACGTTGTAAGAATCGGGCAACGCCCTTGGGAGAACCAACCTGGATCACGGTTTCAACAGGTCTGAAATCCACACCAAGATCCAGGCTCGAAGTGCAGACAACCGCTTTGAGTTTTCCGCTGTGCAATGATTCTTCTACCCACAATCTGAGTTCCATATCAATGGACCCATGATGCAGCGCAACTGCTCCTGCCAGTTCCGGTGCCACATTCAGAATTTCCTGATACCAGCGTTCGCTCATTCCGCGGGTGTTGATGAAGATCAGTGTTGTTCTGCTACTCTCAATGATCGGAATTACTTTTTGAACCAGTTTGATCCCGAGATGTCCTGCCCATGGATATTTTTCAATTTCATCCGGGAAAACCGATTCAACTTCAATGCGTTTATCCAGTTTTGCTTTAACAATAACGGGCGGGTTTTTTATCTTATCCAGAACTGGAGAAACCAATACCTCCTGAGCCTGATCGAGGTTTCCGATCGTTGCAGAAATACCCCAGACACATAGATGATGGATGACGGACGACGGTTGACGGTTGGT
>DATHNR010000580.1:0-4146 GCA_035485835.1 Puia sp. | reverse complement strand
AATCGTGGATCGTAAATCGTGGATCGTGAATCGTGAATCGTGAATCGTGAATCGATATACGATAGACGATAAACGATATACGATAATTTTTAGGCTACTAATAAATAAATAATGATAAAAAATTATTTCAAGATCGCCTGGAGAAACCTGATAAATAATAAAGCGGATTCAACGATCAATATCATCGGGTTGTCGATCGGTATGGCGGCATGCCTGCTGATCCTGGAATTCGTGAGTTTCGAACTGAGCTATGACAGGTTCAACAAAAACGCGAATGATATTTACCGTGTATCAAACGATCGCTACCAGAAAGGTAAACTGGTGCAACATGGTACGATTACCTATTCTGCCGTGGGACCAGCCATGAAGGCCGATTTCCCGGAGGTCTTAAACAGCACCCGTGTAGAACCAATAGGTACTCAGATCCTTACAAATGACACCAAAAAATATGAAGTAAAAAGTTCATTCGCCGTTGAGAATACATTCCTTTCCATGTTCTCATATCCATTGCTTGCAGGCGATCGGGAGAATGCGTTAAGAGAAGTCTACAATATCATGCTCTCTGAATCATTGGCGCGAAAAATATTTGCTGTAACCAATAACGATTTCTCTGCGATCATCGGAAAAACGATACAGGTTTCCACAGACTCAGTTCCGTATAAGATCACAGGCATTTTTAAAGATGTAACGCAAAACTCTCATTTACAATTCGACTTTTTGATATCCTACATCACGTTGTATAAACAAAAAAATTCTTATACCCAGGCGGAATATGACTGGACTGATTCCGATTTCTGGCACTACATACAACTGAAACCAGGGACCGATTACAAAAAACTGCAGGCAAAATTTGATGATTTCAGCAAACGTCATTTCCAGGGCGACAAGATTTCAGGAAGTGACGAGAAATTTCTGCTCCAGCCTTTGTTGAAAGCCCATTTATATTCTGACTATGAATACGAAATCGGAAAAACGGGAAGTTCTATGGCCGTATGGGGAATGCTCATCATCGCAACGCTCATCATCATCATTGCGTGGGTGAACTATATCAATCTGACCACCGCACGTTCCATGAATCGTGCAAAAGAAGTAGGTATCAGGAAAGTGTCCGGTGCTACAAGGTTACAATTGATTCGTCAGTTTTTAACGGAGTCCCTTATGATGAACCTGATCTCATTGGGCATTGCACTTATATTGATTGCATTTGTGCAAAATAGTTTTAACCGGCTGGTAGAAAGAGATCTGAGTCTTTCTTATTTATTCTCAGAGTCCGTTACAGGTTTGGATATAAAAATCATCGTGATTTCCAGTTTAATAGCGGGAATTCTTATTTCTGGATTCTACCCTGCATTTGTGTTATCGTCATTTAAACCCATTTTGGTTTTAAAAGGGAAATACAGCCAGTCGGGCAAGGGCGTTTTCTTAAGAAAATTGCTCGTAACTACTCAGTTTGCTGCGACGGTCGCGCTAATCATCGGATCTTTTGTTGTATATAAACAAATCCGCTTTGTAAATAATCAGGATCTGGGTATCAATTTATCGAAGGTTCTGATTGTTAAACCGCCAATCCTTACATCATTTGATTCCAGTTTTATCAGTCATGAGAATAGTTTCAAATCAGAGCTTACCGAAAATCCCGGAATCCTTGTGGCTTCCACCGCCAATACTGTTGCGGGTGATGAATTGGGCAGGGCTTTCAACGTTCACAGGACCGACAAAAACACAGATGATCATTTAACCATGCGATTCCTGGGCCCGGATTACAATTTTTTGAAATTATATAACATTCCCCTGCTGGCCGGAAGAAATTTTATACCTGCAGATTACAACCCGAGTTATAATAATCTCCATAATATTATGATCAGTGAAGCTGCGGCAAAATCACTCGGTTATACTTCCAGCGAAAATGCGATTGGAAAAACCATCAGTGTGTTTAACAAAAACTGGGATATCGTGGGTGTGATGAAAGATTTTCATCAGAAATCCCTGCACTATGCAATGGAACCAGTCATCTTCCTGCCATTCTATAATACCGGTAGTCCAATTTCTGTTAAACTGAAAACGAAAGATCTGACGGCAACCATCGATTTTATCAAGGCAAAATATAATTCCTTTTTTCCAGGCAATTTATTCGACTACTATTTTGTCGACGATCATTTCAACGCTCTGTATAATGATGATCTTCTATTCGGAAAAGTGTTTGCATTGTTTGCAGGCTTTGCGATCTTCATTGCCTGTCTCGGATTACTCGGTTTGTCATTGTTTACGACGGCACAAAGAATGAAGGAAATCGGAGTACGAAAAGTATTGGGCGCATCTGTGTCAAGTATCGTTCTTTTATTATCGAAGGATTTTATCAAGCTCATCGTCATTTCATTCCTGATTGCTTCACCCCTGGCATGGTGGGTGATGCATAACTGGCTGGAAGGATTTGCGTACAGGATTCCCATCAGCTGGTGGATTTTTCCATCTGCAGGTCTGCTCGCATTTTTTATTGCGATAGGAACAGTGAGTTTTCAAACGGTAAAAGCTGCTGGGATGAACCCGGTCACCAGCTTGAGGAGCGAATGAGATTGACGTTTATCGTGGATCGTGGATCGATAAACGATATACGATGCACGATAAACGATATTTTTAAATTACAAATGAATAGATATGCTAAAAAACTATTTCAAAATCGCCTGGCGAAATCTCGTAAAAAATAAAGCGCATTCCTTTATTAATATCGCGGGATTATCGGTCGGAATGGCCGTGGCCATGATCATCGGCCTGTGGATATGGGATGAAACGACCTACAACAAAGACAATCCGAATTATGAACGCATCGCGCAGGTTTATCAGAACAATACCATGAATACTTCTGTGGAAACCTGGAATTCAGAGCCTCTTCCACTCGGTGCCGAATTGCGTAAAACCTATGGAAGCGATTTCAAACATGTGGTCATGTCTTCCTGGACGGAATCTGATTTCATGACCACCGGAGATAAAAAAGTGACGAAGGAAGGTAATTTCATGGAGCCCGATGCCCCTGAATTGCTGAACCTGCATATGCTCAGGGGAACCCGGGGCGGACTGAAAGAAACTTTTTCCATTCTGATTTCTGCATCCACGGCAAAGGCTCTTTTCGGAGATGCCGATCCCATAAATAAAGTGGTCCGCTTGAATGATAAACTGGACGTAAAAGTTACCGGCGTATATGAAGATTTTCCCCGCAACTCCAATTTTTCCAGCGTCAATTTTATTTCTACCTGGGAATTAAAAAAAATCAGGGACCCATGGATGGTTCATATGGACTGGGGGAATAATGCCTTCCAGATTTTTGTACAGATTGCGGACAATGCCAATATGAATGCTGTATCAAGGAAAATAAAAGATGCCAAACTCCGCATGGTTGATCCGCACGACAGAAGATATCATCCGCAACTTTTCCTCCATCCCATGAGTAAATGGCATTTGTATGGTGAATTTAAAGACGGCGTGAACACGGGTGGAAGCATACAATATGTATGGTTGTTTGGAATCATTGGTGTATTTGTGCTGATTCTTGCATGTATCAATTTCATGAACCTCAGCACAGCGCGTTCACAAAAAAGAGCGAGGGAAGTGGGCATACGCAAAGCCGTTGGTTCTTTGCGTCAGCAACTGATCAGTCAGTTTTATATGGAATCCATTCTCGTGGCATTCCTCGCATTCTTTTTTGCGCTTGTCCTTACAGAACTCATGTTGCCGATGTTCAACCAGGTAGCGGATAAGAGCATGCAAATTCTCTGGACAAGTCCGCTGTTCTGGATCGTATGCCTGTTATTTACCGGACTCACAGGATTGATCGCAGGAAGTTATCCTGCATTGTACTTATCATCTTTCCAACCTGTAAAAGTTTTAAAGGGGACATTCCAGGCAGGCAGATTTGCTGCGATCCCAAGGAAAGTGCTGGTTGTTTTACAATTCACAGTGTCTGTTGTATTAATTATAGGAACCATTGTTGTCTTCCGCCAGATACAATTTGCGAAGAACCGTCCGATCGGGTATGACCGGGATGGTCTCATAATGGTTTTCACGTTAACCCCGACGATCCACCAGCATTATGATGCAGTCAGAAATGATTTATTGCAATCAGGAGCTATTGTTGAAATGACAGAGGCGGGC
>DATHNR010000579.1:0-10546 GCA_035485835.1 Puia sp. | reverse complement strand
TCCTGACTAAAAACATATTTAGTGATGAAAGTCTCTTTATGATGATGGACTTCATGACCCTCGTCATGCGTGTCGTGTGAAACGATCACCTCACCAGTCCCATGTATCGTCGAATCAGTACTCATCAGTAAAAATTTAATTCTTTATTTTAATCCATTTTACGATTAACGCTAAACGCCTAAAGCTTAACGCTTAATTGGCTGCAACCAGTTTCGCAGGCATATTCACAACAGTTGTCTTAACTGAATCAGCGGCAGGTGGGGGAGGCATTTTATCCTTCATCACCTGTGCATAATTAGGAACCTGCTTTGCACGCCACAAAATAAATTCTTCCGGAGATACAACCTGCACGGTTCCTTTCATGGAAAAATGACTCTTCCCGCACATCTGATCGCAGGAAATTTCATATTCAAAATCCGGATTGCCAGTCATCTTCTTCATCTCCTGTGTTGTATACTTGGGAGTAAACCACATGGTTGTTGGTGTTCCCGGAACTGCATCCATTTTCATTCTGAAAGCTACAAGGCCAACATCATGAATCACATCACGGGAATTGATGATAAGTTTCACTGGCTGGTTCACCACGAGATACATGGTGTTTGTTACTACGATATCATCGTGCGTTGTTGGATCGTCCCATATTAATCCCAGCGAATTATTTTCAGCATCACTGATATTCTTATAATACTTATTTCCAAAAACATTATCCTTGCCCGGATACCTGAATATCCAGTTAAATTGTTTACCGGTAACTTCCACCTCCATCGCATTTTTTGGTGCTTCACCGGTAATCTGATACCAGTACATGAGTCCGAAACCAACGAGCACGGTTAGTGCAATGGCAGGGACTACCGTCCAGATTACTTCCAGTTTATTATTATGCGGAAAATAATATCCCTTTCTTTTTTCTGAATGCTGGTATTTGAAAGAAAACCAGAATAGGAGGATTTGTGTTATGAAAAATACAACGCCTGTGATGGCAATTGTGATGTAAAGCATCGAGTCAATCTTCTCTCCGTGGTCCGATGCAGCTTTCCCAAGAATTTTTCCTTTGAATAATTCATTACACCAGTAAACACCAATCAGGCCTAATACCAGAAATACGATCATCAGAAATCCGTTGATCCGGTTATTCTGTTCGTTATTTTTCTTTTCGCCTTTCAGGATGCCCACATATTCGCTGGCTTTCGCAATCTGAAATGTGATCACAAAACCCATCAATAAAATTGCAAACAGAAAAATAGTAGACATATCAACTAAGTATAGTGAATAATACTTTCTTTAAAAAACGGATGATTTTTTGCATACATCGGAAAACGCGCCAACACGTTTCCGGTCTGGTAGATGATCAGTCCCACGAATCCTGCAGCAATTCCAATATCAAAGAGGTTCAAGGACACATGATCCGGAAACAGACTTGCAAAAACCATCTGGTAAAAATCCAGCCAGTGACCAAATAGCAAAGCTACAGACATAATGGTTAACACAGCATAGTTACGTTTGGAACTTCTGCGCATATAAATCAGCAGGGGAGCCAGAAAGTTAATTGTCAGATTCAGATAGAAAACACCCGTATAAGCTCCTTCAAACCGGGGCCTGAAATAGGTGGTTTCTTCCGGAATATTCGCGTACCAGATCAGCATGAACTGGGAGAACCACAGATAGGTCCAGAATATTGAAAAAGCGAACTGGAATTTGCCCAGGTCGTGCAGGTGCTCTTTGTTTACATATTCCAGGTAACCCTTGTTTTTCAGATAAATAACAAACAGGGTTATGAGCGCAACTCCGGCAACAAAAGTGCTTGCAAATGTATACCAGCTGTACATCGTACTGAACCAGTGTGCACTGATACTCATCAGCCAGAGCCAGGGAACGGTGGATGCAACGGTAAGTGCGAACCAGACAATATACAACCCGGCCCAAACCGTATTCTTAAAAATATACTTTTTGCCTTCTTCAATAGTTGGCACATGATCGTCAAGTTCACGGCTGATTTTGCGCATTTTATATCCGAGCACCGTCCATAAACCAATCGTAAGGGTAGTCCAGATAATAAAGAAAGCCGGATTCAGAAATCCCTTCTTTCCATTCAGAACAGGATCTTTTGCAACGACCGCTTTATCAAGCCATTCATAAATAAAAGATTTATGACCCATCACGATACACATCAGTATCACGAAAGTAATTCCGCCAATCACAGGGACACAGGCTGAAATGGCTTCAGTTACCCGGCGGAATGCCATTTGAAATCCACCCATCGCCAGTGTTACTGCACAGAAAAAGAACATGGCGGCATTCACAACCAGTAAAAAATAAACGCTGTTCTGTAAAAGTGTAGCCCAGAAGCGAGTCTGATGTGCTTCGTCGCCATTTCCATAAACAAAGTACCCGACAATCAGGGAAAGAACCCCGACAGCCATGAGTCCCATTGACCACATCCTGAAACCAGAAGGAATTTCAAAACGTTCTTTAATAGACATTCGTTATAATTTTTTAAACTGCTCTTCTTATTTTTTATTTCCTGTTGAATCTGAAACCGCAGCTCCTGGTTTGGATCCTCCCTGTTTCGATTTAATATATGCTATCACCATCCACCTTTGCCGCGTATCCAGCTGGGAAGCATAACTACCCATTTTATTTTTGCCATAAGTAACTGAATAATACATCTGCCCTTCAGGCATTGCTTCATATTTAGCGTCCCCCACCAGGGTGGCTGGTTTTGCCGGGAACGGACCATCACCACCTCTGTACAAAGGACCGTTACCGTCCAGTTTGGGACCGTGACAAATGGCACAGTTAACCAGGTACAATCTCTTTGCTTCAGTCATGGTAGTCTCATCCAAACCTGACAGTGGATTCTTAACCAGTTTTGAAGCCACATAATTTGTTGTATCTCCTGCCACTGAATCCATTGGAATATCAAATGGAATTAAAGCTCCTCTCTTCAAAGTTCCCTTTACCGGAATATTGCTGAAATGAATACCCTTCTTCAACAAGATTTCTTTTTCTTCCGGCGTGAGCGCATAAGTTTCATAAGCCCGGCTATAAGTCATATCCGGCATATAAATTCTTCCTGTATCCCTTCGCACATCGCTACTGCAGGATGCCAGCAAGACCAGGGATAAACAAAAAGGAATCAATTTTTTTTGAATCTGCATTTCAACTTTCATTTCGTTATGCCAGAATAGTTTTTGGATCATCAACCAACGGAATGTTCTTGCTATATGTTCCCAGCCACCAGCCCGTTTCAGCATTCTGCGTATGCACATCCTGTGCACCAATAGATTTTAAAAATACCTGCAAATCCGCTTCGTTGGTTTTTGCAGTACATTCTATCACCATCACAAATAAATCATCTGTTGCCCGAAGACTGAAATGATGTTTCCTGACAAAAGGTGCCATCTGGCAGAGATAACAAAAGGTCAGCACCATACCAATGGAAGCGAATAATACCGTCAGCTCGAATGTAATCGGGATCCAGGCCGGCAAAGCAAAATGTGGCTTACCGCCAAAATTCAATGGCCAGTCATAAATCAATGCATAGCTGATCCCGCTCAATGCGGTCGTTGTTCCTGTAATACCATAAATAAATCCGGCAGTATGAAGACTGGTTTCCCTTAACCCCATCGCCTGATCCAGGCCATGAATAGGCATTGGAGTGTATACATCATATAATTTGTATCCGGCCATACGAACTTTCTTCACGGCAGGAAACAAAACAGCTTCATCATCAAAACTTCCAACAACAAATCTTTTAATAGCCATATAATCGCTTTAGAAAAGATATTTAATGCGCATGTTCATATTCATGTGCAAATTCTTCCGGCGTTTCTTTTTCTTCAGGACCCATCTTCGCTTTATAATTGTCGCCGGCTTTTTTCAGAATATGTTTGATTTCCGCCACGGCAATTACCGGGAAGAATTTCGAGAACAGGAAATAACAGGTGAAAAACAAACCGAAGGTTCCAAGATAAAATCCAATCTCGTAAACTGTAGGCGTGTAATAAGTACTCCAGCCACTGGGAATATATTCCCTGTAAATAGAAGTAACAATGATCACGAATCGTTCAAACCACATCCCGATATTCACTATCACAGACATGAAAAAAGTAACCGTCAAATTCCTGCGCAATTTCCTGAACCAGAATATCTGTGGTGACAAAACGTTACATCCCATCATGATATAGTAGGCCCAGCCATAGGGTGAAAGTAAATTCACCCGGTTTTGCAGGAATGCAAAATTTTCATATGGATTTTGTCCATACCAGGCAATGAACAATTCTGTCAGATAGGCAATACCCACAATGGAACCCGTGAGTACAATGATCTTGTTCATTACATCGATATGCTCGATTGTAATATAGTCTTCGAGCTTAAGCACTTTTCGCGTAATAATTAACAGCGATTGCACCATGGCAAATCCAGAGAATACAGCACCCGCAACAAAATAAGGAGGGAAGATAGTCGTGTGCCAGCCGGGAACAACGGATGTGGCGAAGTCGAAGGACACGATTGTGTGAACCGACAGTACCAGCGGTGTGCTCAATCCGGCCAGTACCAGCGAAAGGGCTTCATGCCTTTGCCAGTGTTTGGTTGAACCGGACCAGCCAAATGAAGCCATACCATAAAAAAACTTTCTCCATTTTAGTTTGGCACGATCCCTCACAGTTGCCAGATCAGGCAATAAACCGCAGTACCAGAACAATAAGGAAACGGTAAAATAAGTGGATATCGCGAATACATCCCAGAGCAGCGGTGAATTAAAATTTGGCCACAGAACTCCACGGGTATTTGGGTAAGGAAGACAAAAGAATGCGATCCACACGCGACCCATATGCCATATCGGAAATTGTCCTGCGCATATCACGGCGAAAATCGTCATCGCTTCAGCTGCGCGGTTTACCCCCGTTCTCCATTGCTGCCTGAATAATAAAAGGATGGCAGAGATTAATGTTCCGGCATGCCCGATACCAATCCACCATACGAAATTGGTAATATCCCATGCCCAGCCTACTGTTTTATTCAGATTCCATTGTCCTACTCCATAAATTACTTCACGTGTTACTGAAAAAATTCCAAAACAAAGCAGAAGAACAGCGGTTAGAAACCCTATCCACCAAAGTTTGGAAGGGCGGTTTTCTATCGGACGAATGATGTCTTCCGAGATCTGGTGATAGGATTTATCACCTACTACCAACGGTGGTCTTACCTGTGATTCGTATTTTAATGAAGACATACTGGGTAATATCTTTTTTTATTATGCTTTCTCCTTCGCTTCTGCTTCCTGGTTACGGACCTTGGCGAGGTAACTGATATTTGGAAGAACGTGCAATTCTTCAAGTACATGATATAAACGTTGTTCATTATCCTGCCTTGATTTCACTACCGCGCTCTGGCTGTTATTTATATTTCCGAAAACAATGGCTTCTGTCGGACAAGCCTGCTGGCAGGCTGTTTTCACATCGCCATCGTTCAATACCCTGTTTTCTTTTTTCGCTTTCAGTTTTCCATCCTGTAAACGTTGCACACAGAAACTGCATTTTTCCATTACACCTCTGGACCGAACCACCACATCAGGATTCAGTACCATGCGTGTGAGATCATCATTCATCATCAATACCGCATCGTTCAGTTTACCCACACCATTCTGATCCTGGTTATTCGGGAAACTGTCTGCACCCGTATAATCTTCCCAGTTAAACCGCCTTACTTTAAAAGGACAGTTATTCGCACAATATCTGGTACCGATACAACGGTTATAAGCCATTTGGTTCAAACCCTCGCTGCTGTGGTTGGTTGCTGCAACAGGACAAACATTTTCGCAGGGAGCATTATCGCAATGCTGACAAAGCATCGGCTGGAAAACTGTCTCAATACTATTGGGATCTTCAAGGTTTCCAGTGAAATAACGGTCGATGCGTAACCAGTGCATATCGTGGTAGCGGAGAACTTCATTCTTACCGACAATCGTAACATTGTTTTCAGCATGACAGGCCACCACGCAGGCGCCACAACCAATACATGAATTCAGGTCGATCGACATACCCCAGTGTAAACCTGGCTTATCGTAGTAAGGATAAAGCGTTCCTTCCTTATCATAATCTTCCACACCGCCGAATTTGTTAAGTTCTTTTTTCCTGTCGTCCAAAATCTCATCCGGTTCTTTTATAAAATCACCCAGCGTCTTTTCCTTGATCACAGATGTACGGCCTTCATAAGAACCGTGAATCTGTACCTGCGCCACTTTATAAGTATCACTCGTCTTATCAAAACTTACATCAGCTACGAACCAGTCGTTCGTTGCGCCATTGTTCGCTAAAAATTGAAAAACATTTTTACCTGCATCCACTGCAGCACGTCCGATAAAAGCGCCGGTATTTTTGGGATCCGCACTCTGACGGCCATAACCAACAGGAATAGCAAATACGCCATCAGGCATTCCGGGAACCGCCATCACGGGAATCGGCAATTCCAATCCATTGGCCTTGATAACTACAACCTGTCGATCGGGATGGGATTCAAATTTATCTGACTGGTTATGATCGGTCAGGTCAACACCATATTGTTCTTTAATGAAATTGGGAGAGACCATCGCGAAATTATCCCAGGTTGCTCTTGTAATCGGATCGGGTAATTCAAGGAGCCAGGGATTGTTTGACTGTGCACCTGTACCCATACTCACCTGCTGGTACAATACCAGTTCATGCGCTCCGCCGTTTTTCATGGAAGAAATTCCGGCAGCAGCTGCTGATACACTACCATTATTAAAAGAAGTTGAAGCAGTACTGATCGGAGTGGTACCGGTAACCCGTTCAACAACACCATCCTGTAGTGCTTTTTCATAGCCTTCGTATCCGCCCAGTTTGGAAGTCCAGTATTGCTTAAAAAAGTTTTCGTAAGATGTTTTACTGCCAGACCATGTAAGAAGTGAATCTTCGAATGGGCGGGTTTGGAACAGCGGTGAAATCACCGGCTGCATCATGGAAATATTTCCTGTTTTTGATTCTGCATCTCCCCAGCGTTCGAGGAAATGAGGCGAAGGCAGAATGTATTTGCACAATTCGGTAGTCTCATCCAGGCGACCGCTGAAAGAAACCGTGGTCTTTACTTTTTCAAGACCTGCTTTGAAATTTTTTGAAGCAGGATTATCATAAACAGGATTTACTTCATACACAAGTAAGGTGCTGATTTTCCCTGCATTCATATCAGCAACAAGGTTTGCGAATTCACTGTCAATACCCTGACGGGTAAGGTTGAGAGCATCCCAGGTTATCGTTGTTCCGTTGGCACCGATCGCTTCGTTGATTGCATTAACAATCGTCTGTACCTGGATATTGTTTGAACCGGAAACCACGAGTGCTTTGCCTTTATTTGCAAGCAGATCTTTCGCAGCTTTATTTACACCGGCTTTTAATTTTTCAGAAAGAGCGGGGGCCGTGACATTTCCGCCAAGAGCAGCAAGCAGGGCCAGCGCAACAGCTGCACTTTCAGATGGTTTGTGCGCAAAACGATCGTCAGCATTCGCACCCGTCATACTGAGCAGGGATTCGAACTGATAATGCTTGCTCATGGCAGGGGCTTTCTCATCTATCTTTCTTCCCTTTGCATACTGTCTGGCGAATTCAATCGGTGAAAGCCAGGTTCCGAGAAAATCTGCACCCAGACTCACGATAACCTTTGCTTCATCAAAATGATATGAAGGAATAGCTCTTTTTGAATAGGATGCTTCATTTGCCTGCAGCATGCCGCTGAATGAATCAGCATCATATTGAATGTGACGGCTTCCCTGATATTTGGACAGAGCATCCGCAATTATCTGTTTAGTCGTTACAGATGTAATAGTAGGTGTAAGTAAAACGGTCATTCCATTTTGTCCGGCCATTGAATCCATCACCAGTTTATCAAAAGCTTCAAAGCTGGTTACTTCCTGTGGAACGCCCTGAACCATTTGTACGGGATAACGCAGACGGGCGGTATCATACAGATCCAAGATTGAAGCCTGAACTCGTGCAGAAGTTCCTCCCTTAGTAACTCCGGACAATTCATTCCCTTCCAGTTTTACCGGTCTTCCATCTCTTACTTTGGCAACAATGGAAACCGCATCACCGCCGGAAACAAAAGTAGTTGCATAATAATCTGCCACACCGGGAACCATGTTCTCCGGTTTATTGATGTATGGAATAATATGTCTTACCGGCATTTCGCAACTCGCAGCCAGGGTGGCAGCGGCCGTACTGAAACCAAGAAATTTAAGGAAATCGCGGCGGGGATGTTTTGAATCCATCATTCCCTTCCCGTCGTCTAATGAACCCGGGAGATCTTCCCTGAATTCATTTTCCTGATCCTTTAAATAGGATTCGGTCAGATTGAGTTCCCCAAAACTTTTCCAGTACTTTTTTTCGCTCATCGAGATTCAAATTTGAAAATCCTAATACTTAGCGCAATTTTTATAAGTTGAAAGTAACTACCACACTAGCACACTTTCCAGGTTAATAGTGACACTTCTGACACTCTGTTCCTCCAATATTCTCAACCGTAACACTGTCCATTTTTCCTGTTTGCAGATTATGGTTGAACCTTTCGTAAATGCTATAGAATTTATTTCCGTTACCGGCTGAATCGGGAAAATTGACTTTAGTTGTGCGGTGACAGTTAATACACCAGCCCATACTGAGTTCAGAAAACTGTTTCACTTCATTCATTTCCGTGATATTTCCGTGACAGGTCTGGCATTGCACTTTACCTGCACGGATATGCTGTGAGTGATTGAAATAAACATGGTCGGGCAGGTTATGTATCTTAACCCATTCGATCTGTTTGCCTGGTTCTGTGTATTTACCAGATTTTGGATCGTAGCCTGTATAAGAGTAAAGTTTTTGAATTTCTCCGTTGGCATCTACTTCCTTTCCATCAGCGCGATAAAGAGGTTCACCTTTATAATCATTGATCGCTGCGTGACAATTCATACAAACATTAAGTGAAGGCACACCGGCCATTTTGGAATCCCAGGCGCCGCCATGACAATACAAACAACTGATCTGGTTTGTGCCGGGATGAACTTTATGAGAGAAGAAAATGGGCTGTTCAGGCTGGTAGTTCTGTTGCCTGCCCAGACCGATGGCTGCCTGCACAACATAGTATCCGCCAACTACAAAAAGCACCAGAACAAGAAAAGTGATATACACTTTATTACGGTAAAAAGGAATGGGCTCGTGCGATGGAACACCCGATTTATCGTCGGAAAGTTTTTTCAGATTGCTGTTTACCTGAAGGAGTACCAGCATGATCACAGCCAGGATCAGGGTAAGTATTCCGTAAAGAAGGCTGTTATCAGACTCTTCTTCCTGCGTAGCAGGACCATTATTGGGATTTTTACCTGTACCCGGCTCAGGGTAAGTTTCAACATATTTTAGTATCGCATCAATTTCTGCATCCGTTAGTGACGGAAATGTATTCATCGGTGTTTTGCCGAATTGAACATAGAGGTCGTTAAAATATTTATTGCCTGAAGCGAGCACAGCTGCATTATTGCGAATCCAGGCATGCAGTAATTTCTGATCAGGAACACGTGCAGTTACTCCTTTAAGTGCAGGACCAGTTACCTGTTTAATTGGATTATGGCAGGACGCACAATCGCTTTGAAAGAGCGCCTTTCCATCCTGAGCCATCGAAAGATTTCCGGAAAAAAGGAACGAAACAGTGAGAAGAAAAATGAAGGATATCCGGAAAGCACTTAGTCTGTAATGATGCATATATACATTCAGTGTATAAATGTGAAAAATCATCTCGGTTGGCTGCAAAAGTAAGCCATGAAATTAACAATATACCAACATGCATGAAATTTTTTTTCCCTTATCTGGCCTGCATTTCAGACGATTATGTATTTTTTTAAAAAATGAATGTCACTGCTTTGTCATGCAGTTTCAGCATTATTTCTGTATCGAAAAGACCTTGTTTTCAAACCAGTTTTTTACTACATCTTTACAAACATTTTCATCCAGTGTTTAAGTTTTTTGTATGAGTGAAGAACCGTCAACTATCCGAGTGGCCATTTTTGCATCCGGGCAAGGCACAAATGCAAAAGAGATCATCCGTTATTTTCATGAAACAGGACATTTAGTCATGGGACGTCGGGTTCAAATTTCACTGATTGTTTGTAATAAACCAGGAGCAGGTGTTTTGGATATTGCCAAAAAATCAGGGATCCCAGAGCTCATTATTGAGAAAGAAAAGTTTTTTCGCGGATCCCATTATATCGAAGAATTTAAAAAAAATAATATTTCGTTCATCGTGCTGGCAGGATTTTTATGGAAGATCCCTTCAGAACTTATCCGTGCATACCCTGACCGGATACTGAATATCCATCCTGCCCTGCTACCTTATTATGGAGGAAAAGGCATGTACGGGTCGGCAGTACATGAAGCTGTTGTTGCTGCTCGCGAACCTGAAAGTGGCATCAGTATTCATTATGTGGATGAAATATATGATCATGGAAGGATTTTTTTCCAGGCCAGCATTCATCTTTCAAAGGATGAAACGCCCGAAA
>DATHNR010000578.1:0-4172 GCA_035485835.1 Puia sp. | reverse complement strand
TTCCTTCACAAGGAGAATTGCATTTTTTCACAGATGAAGCAGCAGCTTCAAAGCTTAACGCTTAACGCTTAACGCTTAACGCGTAACGCGAAACGTTTTTATAAAAAGGAAATCTATCATTTAATTTAATTTGTAAGCTATACGTCATGCGTTAAGCGTTAAGCGTTAAGCGTTAAGCGTTGGAAGCATCCACCGAATCATATACTACCACTCGATTCCACAAATGTTTACATTCTTCTACAAAACGCAGGTGGATGGGATCAACCTGGTAACTGTCCTGGTCTGTCGCATTTTTAAAAATTAAAATCCACGAAACAGAATAAGAAGAATCAATCACGGTCCTGGATGTATTCGCCGGCTGACCAATATGGAATCGCTGAATCGTGGTAACACTGGAAAGTTTTTTCAAGCCTTCGATCAATAGTTTTTTATGACCTGCATTCCCGGGTTCTGCAAGCCAGAAATATACATGATGAATGAAAATGTTTTTAATTTCCTCTGCCATTTTTTTTATTTTAAGTCCGCAATGTGAATAGATTATGGTCAATCGTTGAATGTAGACCGATTCAGATTTAATTCCGATATTTCCACATTAGTTTTCGGCTTTAAGCTTTCGGCTTTAAGCTTTAGACTTTCGGCTTTAAGCTTTAGGCTTTCGGCTTTAAGCTTTCGGCTTTAAGCTTATAACGGGTATTTACCAAGGGAAATAAGTTTGTCAGCAATTCTTCTTTTCGCTTCCTTACTATTGAATGAACCAGCTTTACTAAACCGCTTCAATCCCATCAAAAGCATTCTTTGTTCATCCCCATCGGCGAAAGCGTTGATGGCATCTTTTCCGTGTTTATCAATTTTATCGGCTGAATCATATAAGAATGTTCGCAGTATGTCGAGTTCAAATGCTAATTCATTTTCATTTTTAGCAGCACTGAGTTTCATTACACGCAACAATGCAGATTCCGCATGAAAGGTAATCATAGCCATATCTGCAATATGCATAAGTACCTCCTGTTCAGATTCCAGTTTCATCATGAGTTTTTGCACTGCAGCACCGGCAGTAAGCAAAATAGCTTTTTTAAACTGACTTATGAGTTTTCTTTCTGCAGCGAACGGAGCATCATCCGTAGAACCGAAATCAGGAATACTCAAAAGTTCTTTAGCAACATTTTTCGCGGGTGTTAAAATATCCAGTCTTCCCTTCACTGCTCTCTTCAATACCATATCAACACTAAGAAGGCGGTTGATCTCATTTGTACCTTCAAAAATCCGGTTGATGCGACTGTCACGGTAGGATCTGGAAACAGCATATTCGTCACTGAATCCATTACCGCCATGAATCTGAACTGCTTCATCCACTACATAATCCAGCATTTCACTTCCGAATACTTTTAAAAGAGCGCACTCAATAGCATATTCTTCCGCTGCACCCAAAACGGCTTCATTAAAAGGTTTACCGTCTGCAAGTAATTCCTCCTCCTTGTTTTCAATCCATTTCGAAACCCGGTATAAAGCAGATTCAGTAACCCAGATTTCGATACCCATCTCGGCAATTTTATTTTTGATGGCGCCAAAATTGGAAATCATAGTTTTGAATTGTTCACGGGTATTTGCATATTCGATGGCAATGCCTGCCACGCGTTTAGCTGCCCCCAGCGCCGCTGCGCAAAGTTTTAATCTACCGATATTAAGAATATTGAAAGCTATGATATGACCCTTACCCATTTCTCCCAATAAGTTTTCCACGGGCACTTTGCAGTCCTGAAAATATAATTGTACTGTCGAAGAACCTTTGATTCCCATTTTATGTTCCTCCGGACCACGTGTGAATCCTTCAAAATTTCTTTCTACAATAAAAGCTGTGAATTTTTCACCATCCACTTTTGCAAAAACAATATATACATCCGCAAAACCTCCGTTTGTTATCCAGCATTTCTGTCCGTTAAGTAAATAATATTTACCGTCTTTAGAAAGCGTTGCTGTTGTTTTCGCACCAAGAGCATCACTTCCACTATTTGGTTCTGTCAACCCATAGGAGCCCTTCCATTCTCCGGAGGCGAGTTTTGGAATATATTTTGTTTTCTGTTCTTCTGTTCCAAAATATAAAATGGGCAATGTCCCAATGCCGGTATGCGCAGCAAGTGCTACAGAAAAAGAATATCCGCCACCCAACCCTTCATTAACCAGTGTGGCTGTAATAAAATCCTTTCCCAATCCACCCAGACTTTCAGGGATGGAAGTTCCCAGCAGACCCTGCTCACCCGCTTTTACAAGCAGGGAAGGCATAAGACCAGGTTCCAGTTTATCGATTCTGTCAATAATTGGAAGTACTTCCGTATCTAGAAATGAAGCACACATATCCTTCACCATCTGTTGCTCCTCTGAGAAATTTTCGGATATAAAACAATCCGCTGCTTCAGATTCACGTATCAGCCATTCACCTCCCTTGATTTCCGTTTGTTTACTGGTTAATGTATTCATTGCCGAAATTTTATTTGTTATTTCAAGTTGTCATAAACTAATTGCAATACATCTTTACAAATATCAATCTCTTCAGGTGCCACTCCTTCCAATGCTTCATTTAAAGTATGTTCTGCTAGCATCATAGATTGCTCCTGGAGTTTGATACCGGTCTTCGTCAGACAAATACGATTAATTCTCCTGTCATGTTCCGATGCCACTCGTTTTACAAGCTGCAATTTCTCGAGATTGTCCACGAGCCGGGTAATACTTGGCTTGTCCCTGAAAGTTGCGTTGCAGAGTTCCTGTTGGCTCTGTCCGTCCTGTTTCCACAAATGATAAAGAACACTCCATTGCTCAATTGTGATCCGCAGACTGGCGCTATTGAATTTTTTCTGCAATCTCCGGGCAATCGCTATAGATGCCTTCCCGGTTACAAAGCTATATAGTTCACCTTTCTTAAATTGGTTGTTTGGCATATAGTTAGTTAAACAACTATATAAAAATAATTATTTCTCCCGAAACCTCAAATTTTAAACCCCTTTTTAATTCCTCATCTATGATGAACTTCATCAACGTATATTTCCGGTTGAATGGTCTTTATGTGATTCATCCACTCATCGTTATTACAGGTATCCTGCTGCTGGTTTATGCCCTGCTGATATTTTATTATCACCGGGTCTGGGACCGGATACCTAATCAATCAGATCAGGTGAATTTGCCAATTCTTTCAATGACTAAGGTATCCGTGATAATTCCTGCAAGGAATGAGTTTTCGCGAATCGGGTACTGTCTGGATTCAATTTTCAATCAGTCCTATCCGAACAATTTAATCGAAGTAATTGTGGTAAATGATTACTCAACGGATGGAACAGAAACGGTTGTACTGAATCACAAATTGAAATGCAAACTATTGAACCTTTCGGATTACGTTACTGGGAACCTGAATTCATATAAAAAGAAAGCTATTGAAACAGGGATCAATCATTCTTCCGGTGAACTGATTATTTGTACTGATGCGGACTGTACTATGGGGGCAGACTGGATAAAAACCCTGGTCTCCTTTTATGAAAAGGAAAAATTACAGTTCATTGCTGCGCCTGTTAAAATTATTTCCGATGGATCCTGGCTTTCTGTTTTTCAGGCCCTCGATTTCATTTCTTTGCAGGGAATTACCGGTGCAGCTGTTTATAAAAATCTTTACCCCATGTGTAACGGAGCCAACCTTGCTTACACCAGGAAGGCTTATGATATGGTTAGCGGTTTTTCAGATATAGATCATATTGCGTCCGGCGACGATATGTTGCTGATGAAAAAAATTCAGGATGCTTTTCCTGGAAAAACCGGATATATAAAAGATCAGCGCACAATTGTAAATACCCGATCAGCCGAAAATATCAGGGCATTTTTCAGCCAGCGCGTACGTTGGGCGAGTAAGATTTCGCACTATAAACACGGGAGCACATTCATAACACTGGGCCTTGTATTCCTGGTAAATAGCTGCCTCCTGCTACTTTTCGTAAGTTGCTTTTTTTACGGACACTGGCGATGGTTCCTGATCCTTATTGCATTCAAAACAATTTCTGAATATTTTTTTGTTTCTAAAGTTGCTCATTTTTTTCAGCAGCAATCACTGATGAAATATTTCCCCCTGTGCCAGCCATTCCATATTCTCTATACCGTGATTGCAGGTAGTTTTGGTAGTTTTGGTAAATACG
>DATHNR010000577.1:0-7448 GCA_035485835.1 Puia sp. | reverse complement strand
CAAATTCAGCTTGTCTGTAATACCATAAGAGGTCATATACATGACTGATTGCGTAGTTACGGTTCCGAGATTCAGATTATTTCTTTTGGTAGCCCCTTCCCAGTACTCATTCCAGCTGGAATGCATATAGGTAAGACCATTACACCATTGCTTCTTACTCATCATGATCGCATCGTCAACGGTCTGCGCCTTTGCAAAGGTGGCGACCAGGCTGAACGCTATGGCCGTCACCAGATGGAATTTTGTTTTCTTTTTCATTTCGCGTAGTTAAGTTTTGATTTTAATAATAGAACAGGTTAATGATTAATGATATCGGACTGATATATGATGATTAAATGGTTACAACCAAACAACACTATTGCGTAAAACACAACAGCGATTACAGAATGAATAATAAAAAATGAATAAATAAAAAATGGAATCTTTATCACGCGTATTGCGCAATAAACCGCTCAAATTGAAACTTTAAATTTGGTCTGGAGGCTGACCAGCGCGTGTGAGGTATACAGTAGGTATCAGCAGCTGATAATGATCAGACAGCTTTTGGCTGACGAGGGTCAGATTAGTAACTGTATAAACCGGCATACCAGTGTAGAATCCGGCTTGATAACTTTTGTAAGTGGAATTATGTTGTTCGGCTTTTTTTGACTGGCCTGGATGTTGTAAATCGTTTACCAGTTTAAAAAAATTATCCCGGGCATTCTGAATACGGTTTGATGTCTGATTCGGGATGCAGAGAAGCTCAAGTTCACCATCAATATAGCGGAGTTTGACGTAGTTGTATTGAACTCCTTCGATTTCTATTTTCCCGTCCACCCTTTGAAATTCTTTTGAATTCACATAAGAAGAAAGATGAGAGGCAGGTACTTTGATTGAAATAAGATCAGCGTCTGTATAGTTATTTTCATCGAGGTTTGCGATCATTGTCTTATCCGCCTGGACCTGTAAAATGGCGGAATATAACTGGTACCCCACCCAGTTAAAAAGGAGTAAACCCAACAGAAGTATGGCAGCAATTCTCTTCACAGTTAGAGGCAAATTACTAATTTTTATTGAACGCTGTAATTTTTCTTATCCGGACCAATACCTGTGAGTGTCAGCTTTTTCCATCCCGACGGTAAGCTGGAAGGAACCTGCGCGATACCGGAGGATCTGATATCTAGTCCCCCAAAACCCATGAGCAGAGCCTGTAAAATACCTCCTGCTCCTGTGGCAAAATAAGGATTGGTACCGCCCTTGGTTTCCGCAATCACCCTGAATGGAGGATTTAGATTGGGCACATACGCATCTTTGAAAAAATGGAAGGCAGTATCACCCTGTCCCAGCCTTGCATATAATAATGCAAAAACAGCCTGGGTCATAGCAGGTGTGCCCTGGTTTGGTACGCGCGACTGGTAATAAACCAGGTCTTTTTTTATCTGAACAGGATCAGTAATAAGTTTGAGAGGATAAGCCAGCAGGTTTACATCTGCCTGTTTAATTCCTTCTCCTTTATATTGGGCATGTTCTTTCGTAATACCATTCATTTGAAGGATGGGAATATTATCCGAAACCTGCATCCAGTCAGGATCTGCCTTTATACCCAATATGCCGGCAGCTTCTGTGGCATGTTGTAATAAAACTTTCGCGGCTCCATTGGTAAAAGCGTTATTGTCAATATTCTCGGCCCATTCATCAGCAGCCACCACATTATTAATATCATAATGCCCGGGCCCATTTCTCTCAACCCTTGAAGCCCAGAAATCGGCTGTCGCAGAAATGATGGGCCATCCTTTTTCCCTTAGCCAGTCCTTATCCTGAGTAACGCAGTAATAATTCCAGGCGGCCAGTCCGACACAGGCTGTAATATGGTGTTCAAAAGGTCCGCTCAACGCCCAGACGGGTGTTTCTTCCACGCCACTTGCTGCGCTTTCCCAGGGAAACATAGCACCCTTAAAACCATGAGCAAATGCATTTTTCTTAGCGGCATCAAGTCGTTCATACCGGTATTCAATCATGGATTTTGCCATCTCCGGATGTAGTACCAGCAGGGCAGGAAACATCCACAAATCGGCATCCCAAAAAACATGACCGTTATATCCGAGTCCGCTCAGTCCCATGGGCGATAAACTGAAAGAAGTTCCTTCCCTCGTAAAAGAATAGAGGTGATAAAGCATACTGTGAATATCCTGTTGCGATTGCTCATCACCACTTATCTGAATATCCGATTTCCAGATATCATTCCATGCTTTTTCATGAAAAGAAATGAGGCTGTCCGCACCCTGCAGCTTGGCGAAAATCGTAAGACGCTCGGCTTCATTTAGTGGATCTTCATCATGGGCAGACGTGATTGAAGAACCTGCAATGGAAAAACGGTAAGTCTCGCCCGCTTTTATTTTGCGTTTGAATTTCAGCAGGTGCATATTATTATCCCACATTTCATGGATAAGCCGTGGTTCCTGTCCATGCGGTTCAGAAAATAAAAAAGTATTGGAAGCGACCATCAGTAATTTTCCTGTCGGACTTCTCGCAGTGGAAGTCAATAATGAAATCACTACATGAGGACGGTCAATTTCATTATAATAATTTTGTACGTCGCGTAATGCATCAGGAGCTTCCAGCACGCTCGCGGGTTCTATCTCAATATCTTTTTTCGCCTGCACAGTGATATCCATCAAAACAGTAAAGGGAAGCTGACGAAGCGCATAATAAGTATATGTGATGAACGCTTTATCCTGGAAATTGAAAGAAGTGGTGAAATTTGCACGCTGCATATTCAGCGTTTGTTTCATGGATGAAATATTTTTTGAAGAAAGATCCGAACCGTCCACACTGAAATGCATATTGAGCAGATTGAAACTCTTCAGAAAATTACTTACCCTTCCACGACCGTACAAATCATATGCGCCGGCAAGAACTACGTCCTTTACCTGGAAGGGTAGCGGAGATGAAACAATACCGATCATTCCATTGGCAACTGTAACCCCGTAATAGCTGGCAGGATCGGGTGAAGATGCACTGATAACCCATGGATCAATCGTAGCAGATTTTTGAGCTGAAGTTTTCTGAAATAAAATGCAGGAAAGCAGTATTGTTAGGGAGAGCAATCTTGTCTTCATCGGTCCAAGTTAATTATTTTTCAAAGCCGGTAGATCCTTGCTGCATTTTCTCCAAATATTTTATCCTGGTCATCAATACTATATCTCTCAAAATATTTTTCCAGCAGGCTTTTCCATTGAATATAAATTCCTGCAACGAGCAGAAAGGGCCAGTCGCTTGCATAGAGCAATCTTTCGGATCCAAACGATTCATAAAGAATTTCAAGGAAGGGATAAAAATCTGCCGGCTTCCATGACTTCCAGTTTCCACTCATAAACAAGCCCGACAGTTTGCACGAAAGATTTTGATTTTTTGCAAGCTCGCGGATTGTGGATGCCCAGATTTTGGAAGGTGCATTTTTCGCATCAGGATTTGCACAATCCCTTAAAATAAATTGCTGGTCCGGCCACTCATTCATCCATTTTGACAAACTATCCATATCGGTTTCCGGGCCGATCGCAATATCCAGGCAGTATTGATTCTCCGCAAAAATTTCCATTACCCCTGTGGATGAAAATGGGTCCTTTCTTATATCAATTCGGTAACCGTGGATAGGTTTGTATTGTTGGAATTCCCTGATCTTTTCTCCCGCTTTCGGTTCATAAAGATTGATCCATCCAGTCACTGCAGAAATCAGGGGATGCGTTATAGCGAGTTCAGAGAGAAAACGTGTTTCGACTTCCGCGTTTTCTGAAACTACAGCGATACACCCATCTATTTTATTCCTGTTCAGGCTCTGGCTTAAATGTTCCGGCAGGTAATCCTGCTGTAATACCTTATTATTCCTGATGAACGGATTCAGCAGGGATTTCCCGTATTTCCAGAAATGAACTTCAGAATCTATGTGCATACCGGCATGTCGTTAATAATGAACTGTATGAGAAGGTTTCCCGTTTAGCTAAGTTACCCATACAAAATTAAGTCCATGAACACCCCATTTAACCGGCCATTGAGAGACAACCTTCGAATTGAAAAAGGGCTTCCTTCGGATTGCTTATCCGGATTTCGGATAGGCAATCCGAACCCATCCCGAAGGCAATCCGAACAAATCAGATACTTTAAACCTTACAGCTGCCCCTTATACTTATTATTTCGTCCCCCGTTTTGTTTTACCCCGTCCCGCTTTTGGCTTATCTATTCACAAGTTTGGTTATTCCCCATCCACATTTTCCTGCAAAAGGCATTTTAACGAAGTACTTTTGTTTTGTTGAAATTTAAATCTGTTATAGCCCATTCCGGACAAAAGGCTACCAGAGTTGTACCAAGTCCATATCAAGTCCAATCTACACTGGACTTAATCTGGACTTGATCGCCTCCAGACAATGATCTGTTAACCCACTTAACCCTCCATATGAGTGAAATACTGACCGGCGATAAGCCTCTTTTCCCTGAATCGGAAATAAAATTTGCAACCTTTTGGCCAAGGCTGGGTGCACATTTGCATCCATATCCGACCTTCTGGCGTTTCAGAGCTATATCAGTTCTTCCAATCCCGCTATTCCATGGGTAAATGGAATCGGCCCTGTTTATTACATGTTATGCAGATATTCCGGAATTTCTTGCAATAAGTGATGATGGCGTGGTAAGAAATCATGATGAGTTGAAAAAAATCTGCAAGGATTATTATGGTAACTTGAAGGAGCAAAAACTTACTACGGTCCGTGAATATTATCATGTTCTTGATGGATCCTCACTGCCGCCAGAAATATTTAAGCCTGGAGAGCCTAAGCTTAAATAAGATAAAACAAAAGAAATGAAAAAGTTCAACCTGAGAATCTTTATGTATGTCACTGTAGTAATGATATTATTAATTTTCGTTAGCTGGGCTGCATTAGATGAGTATGAATCGAGGCACACTTATAATTTAGGCTGGAAAATATTTGCCGGTGTATGTTCTATATCTCGTTTTCCAACCCTCATATTTTTTTGGAAGTACTTAATAAGAAATGACAGTATTATTTTATTCTCGACAGGCACTTTTTTAAACTGTGCTTTCTACGCTATTATAGTTGAAAGAATTTTTTATTTCTTTAATAAAAAGCGTAAATCCACATTGGTTTATAACAAATAGAATAAAATAATTAATATAAAGAGATCAAAAATATACCCTATGGCAAAACTGATTTATATTTCAAAAACCGATAAAAGGAAAGATTACAACCTGGGGTTTTACATACGGCGGCCATTAATTATATGTATAATCTTAATAATTCTGATAGTTGTCGTTCGCGGACTATTGAAGTAAATTATATTAAGTTTTAACCTGGTTATGAAACTTGAATTATATGATTAAGAAGAAAGATAAGAAACCAGCAAAGAAGTAATGAATGAAGGATGATTTAGTCGACAATGATAAACTTTCTGTACTGCGCACAGTGGCAACATTTGTGGTAGTGGCAGGAACCATAGGGTCAGTCTATTTTACACTCCATGCAGGCCGTAATAATCATTCTATTCTTCTCCCGTTGCTTTTTGTGATCTGGGTGCTATCACCTTTCATAATTCTTCTGATTGCCAATGTGATTTCTAAACGTTGGATGGTTCATGCCCGTATGTTGCTATACATTCTGATGCTCATTATCACAATTGGTTCCTTGGTTAGTTATAGTGGTGTATTGACACCATCAGGGACGAAGCCTGCTGCTGTATTTCTATTTGTCCCACTGATATCCTGGATTTTTATTTCAACTACATATCTTATAATTAAATTTAAAAAAGCGAAATAAATTTTTTATTGCGTCTCGGTCAGTAATTCCTACTGGTCTCAACTAGTATACAGTTGTCCTTGGTAAAAACTAACACTCATTAGTTTTTTAAGCTAAATTTGATGATTCAGACCTTGCTATGAATCATCCCAAACAGCGCTTAAGGATCGTGACGGCGACATCGCTTTTCGACGGACATGATGCTGCAATCAATATCATGCGGCGGATTTTACAGGCGAAGGGGGTTGAAGTCATTCACCTGGGTCATAACCGTAGCGTGCATGAAATTGCGGAAGCAGCTATAGAAGAAGATGTACAGGCTGTGGCGATTACTTCTTACCAGGGCGGACATATAGAATTCTTCAAATACCTCAGGGATTTACTGGATGAAAGCGGTTGCAGCCATATCAGAATATTTGGCGGTGGCGGTGGAACTATTCTTCCTAAAGAAATAATATGGTTACAGGAACATGGGATCAGCAGGATTTATTCACCAGACGATGGCCGCGAAATGGGTTTGGAAGGAATGATCGATGAAGTAATTCGCGAAACGGAAAAAACAATTCAATCAGGAGAAAGCATTTTCTGGTCCGCTGAAAAAAACTGGAATGGCAAACTTCCTCTCGGAGAATACAAAGAAATTCGCCGCATCGCCCGTGCAATAACACATGCAGAAAATGGTGAGCCGGTCATCGGTCATCGGTCATCAGTCATCGATGATCGGTCATCCATTCCCGCACGTGCGGGATCATCCATTATCGGTATCACCGGCACAGGTGGCGCCGGCAAAAGCAGCGTCACAGATGAAATCGTCAGAAGATTTCTACATGGATTTCCCGAAAAAACGATTGCCGTAATTTCTGTAGATCCTTCGAAGAAAAAAACGGGCGGCGCGTTATTGGGCGACCGTATCCGGATGAACAGCATTCATTCTCCAAGAGCATATATGCGATCTCTCGCCACGCGCGAAACAGATGTGGCGCTGAGTGCTTACGTGCAGGAGTCACTCGATATTTGTCGAAGTGAAGAATTCGACCTGATCCTGCTGGAATCTGCAGGTACAGGACAAAGCGACTCATCTATTTTGAATTTTTGTGATATTTCTGTTTACGTGATGACACCTGAATATGGAGCTGCCAGTCAGCTTGAAAAAATAAATATGCTGGATTATGCAGATATTGTCGTCATCAATAAATCTGACAAGCCCGGAGCTGCGGATGCACTGATTGAAGTTCGCAAACAATATAAACGTAATCATGCAAAATGGAACGCAAAAGATGATGAGATTCCCGTCGTGGCAACTACTGCCTCCCTTTTTAATGATGCAGGCATGCAGGATTTATTCATGAGGCTGATGAAATTGGCGGACGAACATTCGGGCAGAAGTTTTTTATCAACACTCCTTCAACCGGAAATAAAAGGGCATTGGGAAAAATCTATCATTCCTGCTGCACGCGTCAGATACCTCGGAGAAATCCACGAAAGCATTTCAGAATATAATAAGCTGGTGGAAGATCAGTCAGCCATCGCATCTGTCTTATACAAATTATCAGGGGCTTTGGATGAATTGAAAAGACAAAATGCCAGCGCGACAATACTGCAGGAACTGGAGGGGCGGATAAATCATTATGAAGAACTGCTGACACCCGTAAGCCGCAAGCTGAT
>DATHNR010000576.1:0-9927 GCA_035485835.1 Puia sp. | reverse complement strand
AATGCGGTGACCCCGTTTTTACTCCGCATATTTGGATCGGCGCCATGATCCAGCAGAAAAAGAAACGACTCCCTGTCGTTGGCGATGGCTGCATTCATGAGCGGAGTAAATCCTTTCACAGCAGGCAGGCTCAGCTCGTGCATGTTCTGGAAATTGACATTTGCACCATGCTCTACCAGCATTTTTAATGTTGCCGGTGTACGAAATGACAAAGCTCCATTGATCGGGACCTGGCCGAAACTGGTCGTATCATTTACCTTCAAACCCGAACGCAGAAGAAATCCAAGCATGGTGGTATCACCTGATGCTGCAGCATTATATAGTAAAAGGTTATCGGAACTGCTGTGAAGCGGATCGGCGCCCCTTTCCACAAGGAAATGAAAAACCTGTATTGTCCCGGGAACCATGGTTAGTTTAACCAGAATGCCATATCCATCAATTGTATGGTGGATATCTGCTCCATGATCCAACAGTAGTTTCATCTTTTCCATGTCGGGCACGGAGAGCCATAGAGCCGTGATGCTATCTGCGTTCTGATAATTTACATTGGCACCGTGACTGATTAGTACCGACATTTGGTCTGCGGTTCCATCCAGCGCGGCGAACATCAGCGCCGAATAACCCGACAACGAATCATTGGCATCTGCCCTATTTGCTAGTACTTTATTTAATTCTTCAGAACTGCCGGACCGGATCGCGTCGAAGAGCGCTGTTGTTTTTGAATTCTTAATCCCGGAAGATTGTTGTGCATAACTCTTAAAAAAAAGAATCTGGCAAAACATCCATGATCCGATGATTAATATTTTTCTCATATTATAGACCGATATCCATCCAATTTACTTTGTTATTTCATTAACCCGGGAAATTTATCGTCAGACATCCATTTAAAATCGACCAAAATAATAAGAGTTGAACCATATTCCAGTGAATTGGTGCGCAACAAAATACCAATATCCGTGACCAGAAGGGATGTAAGCATTTCTCCGTAAATTTAAAAAAGCTCCCGAATGCGAAAATGGATAGGTCTGCTTTTCTTTGTGTTGTTTCTCTCTTTTTCCATCTCCTCCAGAGGTCAGACTTCTACCTTGCCCGTTTATTTAAATCATATATTTTTCGTTCTGGACTCTGATTCTTATGCCCATGTATTTGATTCATCCATTTTTCAAAAATTCGGTTTGATCAGGGAAAGTAAGACAACAACCACCGAAGATTCATGGTTTGGAAAATATCTGATGGGTCGGGATTCTTATTTTGAAGTCTTTTCTCCAGCCGGTTTAACAGGTTCTTCAGTGGGCAATTTTGGATTTGGCTTTATGACAACCACATCCGGGGACATTGATCATCTGGAAGCGAAATGGAAAGCCGACTATAAAGATTCGGTCAAACGGGATACGAATACTTTCGTCAACAATGGAGCTAAAATTCCCTGGTTTTATTCGCTTTCGCTTTATACGGTGGACAGTTCCAAAACCGGATCCGCATGGGTTATGGAGAACACGAGAGATGAACTAAAGTCATTAGGATTTACCGATAATGAAATGAAAAAGCCCATCTTCTGGCATGATTATATGGAAAAGAGAATGAAAATGAAAAATACCAAATCATTCAACCGGATTATTGCAGTGGAGATTATCACCAATAAAAAGGAGCTTGGTTATTTTGAGAAATCCTTTCTTGGATTCGGCTTAACAGAAAAACAGCATTCCTTCTACAATGAGAATATTCAAATTACTTATACACTGGCAGATAATCCTACCAGTGAATTAAAGAGTATAGAAATCGAATTAACCGATTCTTTTAAGGATCAAACAATCGTACTCAGCAATAATCTTTCCATGCATGTAAAAGACAAAAGAGCTACCCTGGTCTTTATTCACTGATTGTATATTCAGTTATTATACCCCGACATGGCGCACTAACAGATTACTGGTCAGAAATCTTAAACTCTGAAATAGCTTTTCGGCTGAACACATGTACGTTTCCTACCCGAAATAATTCTCCGTAGATGAAACGAGCGATAGCAGATCCAGTTTAGGTTCTGCTTCCAAATTGCTGGCTAATAATTCACTCGAAAATTTCTTGAATGATTCCAGCTGCATCAATACGCTATGGGCTTCTTCATTTTCAAAATGATCAAAGTGCATAAACGTTTTCCCATCAGGCAAAATATATGTACTGTATTTAATTCCCGGGTGATTCATTTTTTTTAGTTCATTAACCACCTGCCTTATATTCTCTTTATTCCGGTTGGCATATTCTGCAGTTGTAGTATACTGTACCCTGACTATTTTCATTGTTATAATTTTTTTATTTCTTCGATTTATATCTTATCCGGGTTGGCATGTTATAATGTAATCATCTGCAAAAAACTAAATAAAAACCAGAATAAAAATTTTACTATTTCTGAATCATTCTGCAGAACTTTGCCGTGCGTTTATAAAATTCAAACCGATGGCTTCAGCATCTGATCAAATCAAACTAATAATGCACGAGAAACTGGGGATTGACATAGAAAAACTGAGGGATGATGCCGATTTCAAGGACGATCTGGGGGTCGATTCTCTGGACCTGATCGAACTCCGACTCGAAATTGAAAAACGATTTTCAGTGAATATGCCGGAAGAAATTGCGGAGAACCTCAAAACCGTTGGATCCCTGATCGAATTTGTAAATGAAAAGAAAAAATAACCCGGTGCCGTTGTTGAAAGAAAGCGATTATTTATTGCTGAATAACCGTAATCTGATTTTTCTCAAGGCTAAACTTCACTCCGGGTTGTTGCAGACCTTGAAGTACATCTGCCAGGGAAAGCGTTTTGTCAATTTGTCCGCTGAATAATTCATTGCCTTCCCTGCCCGTATAAATAACATCCACCTGGTACCATCCCGACAATTCCTTCATCACAGACCGCAGTCCAGCATTTTGAAAATAGAAAAATCCATTTTTCCAGGCCAGTGCCCCGGAAATATTTGCATTTTTTACAATGAGGATTTCGTTTTTACCGGATGTTACTACCGACTGCTGCCCCGCATTGAGTGTGGCCTGCTGATTATTCAATATCACACGTACAGAACCTTCCACCAGGGAAGTTGTTGAAGCGGAATCATCAGCAAACGAACGTATGTTAAATGAAGTACCGATATCTTCAACGGATTCCCTTCCTGATTTTATCCGGAAAGGATATTCCGCATGGTGTGCCACTTCAAAATATATTTCACCGTTCATTTCAACTGATCTGGCTTCCGACGCAAATAGCAGCGGATATTTTATGGACGAGTTTTCATTTAGCCATACAACTGTTTGATCGGGTAGGACGGCACGCCATATTTTTCCTTTCCCGGTATGGATTTCATTGTACATCTGTGTTTGGCTTTTGCCGGCATAACTGACAACACCGCCCGATTGAATTACTTCCATTCCATCCTGTTTTGCGATGGTACCTTTATCCTGACTATTCAATATAACAGAATCGCCTCCTGCGAGAATCAACGTGGCGCCGATATGATCTTCCGTCAGCCATTTAGGTATTTTGATTGGCGGTCTTATATTGGAAATTTCAGAATTGTTTTTTGACCGGTTGAAGAAGTATACGGCCGCGGTGGCGCCCAGGAAACAAACTACGATTGCAACCCATCGCAACGCAGTCCGCAAATGAAAAACAGGTCGTGGATCTTTTTCCATTTTTACATGGAGCCTGGTCCAGGCCTCCTGTTTTTCTGCAATATTGCTCAGGTCGGGTAAACCGATTTCTAAATCCTTACAGTATAATTCCGCAACAAGTTTACTGTTTTCAGGTTTAGCAGCCAGTTCAAAAAAAACAGACAACTCCTCAGGAGTCAAAGACTCCCTTAGGTATCCCTGTAAAAGCTCGTTAAATTCTTCGGTTCCGGATTGATCCATGTCTTTTCTATAGACGTTTTAATTCAAAAAATGTATTAGTCCCGAAGTAAAAAAATGTCCTGCAGGCACTGATAAAATGAGCAGCCATACGAGGTATTCGTCCTTGTGGCTGGCAAAAAATATTTTTAATGTTTTCAGCGCCTGCGATATATGCACTTTAATGGTGTTGACACTAAGATGCATACGTTCGGCTATTTCCTGGTAACTCAGACCTTCGTCACGACTGAGTTTATAGGCTGTTTGTTGTTGCGGGGGAAGGTTACTGATTACATCCGCAATCAATGCTCTTTTCTGTTTGGTAATCAGTAGCTCTTCCGGACTGCCGGTTTCTTCCTCAAACATTTCCCTTATCCGTTGAATATGCAGATCGCGCCTGCTGTGTTTGCGAAAATGATCTGCCATTTCATTATGCGCGATCCGAAACAAATAATGATCAAAGCGTTCCACATGGCTAAGCTGGTTTCGCTTCTCCCATATTTTCAGAAAGCTTGACTGGACGAGATCTTCTGCCAGCTCATGTACTTTCAAATATCTGAAAGAAGCAGTATAGATCTGTCCGTAATACCGGTCAAAAAGATGCCTGAATGCGGTATCGTCTCCCTCAGAAATTTTCTGCAGCAGTTGCTTTTCATTATGCAACGGTTCCTGAGCCAAGACTTCATTTTTTATCGTTAAATCCCGCCGTCATCTGAATCCCGCCCAATCCGGCATAGTGCGGGACAAAACGGGAGGAGGTGGATCAAATCTACACTTTAATCTTATCTGCGCAATACCCCGGATAATTTTTTAAGAGCGACTAGTACAAAATCATTCTTAGGTACGTCTATACAATACCTACTCTGTAAAACTGCTTAAAAAATCCCGGCGAATCAAGCGAAACAAAAAGCATGTCTGAGCTGCACATTATCCATTTTTTAAAAATCTCGGGTATGGTCGTAGAAGGCAGACACCGTGAATTTGAAAATACGGTCAGGTATGCCTGTGAACTGTTACTTGACCAATGTTTGGTGAAGAATTTATCTGCTGAAATTTTTACTGCAGATGTATATTATTTTTTTTCCGAATGGGCAACAGAATCCGCGCTGAGAAAATTTATTCAATCGGAAGAATATCAGCTGATCCGGACTGCATTTGATGTGCTGGGTGTTTTATATAAAATCGAAATCGGGTTTCATGTAGAAATAAAAACCATTCATATTAATCATTAAACCATTATAAATGAAAGACACCACTGGCCCGGAGAAAAAGTTACGACAGATATACCGATTATGACAAATTTGCGACAGGATCCCTTTGAACGCCTGCCATCTGCCAGGGGAGAAGCCTGCTCGATCAGGGGAGGTGGTTACATGAATGATTTTTATGTCCGTGAATTCTGGTGTTTCGTGGATGTACAGAATGCAGTAACACAATTGGCGGCTACTTCGATAGAATTTCCGCCCATGCAGGCACCGGTTTCATTCAACCTGACGGAGGTATATGCGGACCGGTCATATGGACTGCTAGTGTATTTTTTAATGAAATCTCTTTTATGAAAACAATGCAAACAGTTGAGTCAAGAAAGGATTTTGATAAAAATGTGCTGAGCCAGCTCAATAAAATCTTAGAGTCCTCTCTGTTTTTAAACTCCCATATTCTTTCCAGGTTTTTGAAATTCATTGTACTTGAAACATTGGCGGGAAGGCAGAACCAATTAAAAGAATATACAATAGCAGTGCATGTTTTAAATAAGCCGGTCAGTTTTGTGACTTCAAACAATTGCATTGTTCGCATCCATGCACAAAGACTTCGGAGGGCATTGCTTACTTATTATAATAAGGTAGGTTGCATCGATGATTGCATAATCAGCATTCCAAAGGGCCGGTATATTCCTGTATTTGAAAAATTGGAAAATAATCAATCGTTTAAAAATACCGGAACTTCTTCATTGCATAATATTTCTGAATCGAAAACGAAGAGGATTGCGTTTATGCCATTTAAAACTTACGATCAGGAAGTTCTCCGAAATTCATTTGTCGATAATCTGACTGAAGAACTGATACGACAATTCTCCAACCGCTCAGAGCTTTCAGTATTATCATTTCATACTACCCGATCGCTTTCTCCTGAGAAAAGTAAAATTAAAAATCTGGTTTCCTCATACCATGTGCAATATATTATTGCCGGAAGCATCCGGTTCGAGCATACCAAAATAAAAGTATTTGTTGAATTGATAGACGCTATAACAGAAAGTCAGGTGTGGTCGGGTATCTATTATCAAACTTCCGGCACAGCAAATTATTTCAAAGCTGTAGATATGATTTCATCTGAACTGATGTTTGATCTGAGTAAAATCAGTGAACTCGAATGCAATAATAACCATCAGATAGTTGAGATACATGAAAAGATTAACGAAAAACCTGATATCATGTATCTGGATATTTATAACAAGAACCCAAAACCTGTCCGACGTCTGGCAGGGAATTAATAAACATTGTCAATTATGAAAAAAATAGTCTTACCAAACCATCCCGTTACCAGGAGCACTGTTTTTTATATTTTCCTTATTCTGATCTTTTCAGGGTGCGGAAATAATGCTACGGAATCCAACACACCGGCAGCTGATACCACTACTCAAAATAAAGAAATGACTGTTGATTTTCTTCCATCCTGGAATGATGGAGATGCCAAACAGGCTATTCTGAAGTTTGTACATGCAACAACAGATTCAACAGATTCCGCTTATGTAAAACCAGGAGAACGGATCGCAACTTTCGATCAGGATGGTACGCTTTGGGTTGAATACCCGGTATATACTCAATTAATGTATTGTCTCGACCGGGTGCCTGAACTGGTAAAGGCAAAACCCGCATTAAAAAATGCAGAACCTTTCAAAACAGTTTTATCAGGCAATTGGGAAGCCATTGGTAAATTAAAACTTCCCGATCTGGAAAAAATTGCGGTAGCGACATTAACCGGCATGACTGAATCACAGTTCAAAACAGATGTAAAAGACTGGGTATCCAAAGCGAAAGACCATCGCTGGAATAAATTATATATAGACCTCACTTATCAACCCATGTTGGAATTAATGCATTACCTGCGCAACAATGGGTATAAAACTTATATTGTAACAGGTGGTGGCCAGGATTTCGTACGCGCTTATGCTGATCAGGTATATGGTATTCCAGCCGAGCAGGTTGTCGGTACGGCAGCCTCCACTACTTATAAATATGATACTGCAACAGGTAAATCTTCCCTATTAAAGAATCCAAAACTGGTATTGAACGATAATGGTCCGGGAAAAGCGCAGGGCATTCAGTTGATCATCGGACATCGCCCCAATGCGGCTTTTGGAAATTCTACCGGGGATCAGCAGATGCTTGAATATACAAAAGGAGGTTCTGGCACCAGACTGGCCATGCTGGTTTTACATGATGACTCCACACGAGAATATGCGTATGGACCCGCACAGGGACTACCTGCTGCCAAAGTAGGTATTTTCACACAGGATCTCTACGACCAGGCCAAAAAAAGCGGATGGATAGTTATCAGTATGAAGAATGACTGGAAAACAATTTTCAAATAATTGTCAATGGTTAACATTATACTTAATGCCAAACATCCAGGAAGCTCCGTACGTGGGAGACGCAGAGGTTTCTTCAAATGTATTGTTGTTAGCGATATTCGAACCCTGTATGAAAAAACGCAGATTGTTATTAATAAAATAGTCGACGTTTAAGCCCAGTTGTATCAACATGCCGGATTTTTTCCAATACGCGTTTTGTAAATTGGGAGTGCTGAGACTCGTACGCCCATAACCAAGATCCGCCAGAAAACCCCAGGAGTCGAAACCGATGATACCATCCACCTCCGTAATATTAAAGGAAATATCCAGGCGACCTTTTAATACGGGCAGAGTGGAAGCATTGTATGTCAGAAATAAACCCGCTGTATGCCTGGGTAAATTTCTTACCTGACTACCCGGACCCATACCTCCCAGATATGTGTATTGGCTTACGCCGGTTGTATCTTTAATGACCGAACTCATGACAGAAAATGTTCCGCGCATCGAAAAATGATCATTTGCTTTAAAGAAAGCCGAAAACTCCCAGCCAGTATTGGCCACACTGCCAACATTCATCCATTGATAGAGGGAAGTTGAACCGGATGGCGGTATACTATTTAGAGATTGAAAATTTTCCAGAAGGTTGTCATAGTAAACCGTTTCTAAATTAAATCGCCCTTTTGGTCCGAAAAACTCCAGGCCATATTCAAAACCACGCTGATCCACGGGTTTTATATCAGGATTGGGCACGACACCGCTTGTTGGATCCCCATAACGGGATGCATAGTAAGGTGCCGTAATACCACTACCCCAGGCAATCCTGGGTTTCACGATCAGGGCATTGTCGATATTAAAATTGGTCGTGATCCCGATTCTCGGATTTAACGATCCATCATTTTTAAACAGCCTGTTGTGATCATAGCGAAGGGCCAGCGTCAGAAAAATATTTTTGTAGGAAGGATTTGCCTGAGCAAAAATTCCATAATTCTCATCGGGCGGATCACCACTGAGATTCTGCGCATACGTTTGAGAAATAAATGCTTCCTGGTAAAAATATTTTTTATACTCCAGGCCGCTCATGATATGCAGGTTAAAACCATGGGTTGTATTAGCTCCGCATTGCAGATCATTAAAGTAACGCAGTGTTGTTGCTTTGTTCATTGTAATCAGATAATGAGGCCCCAAATTGATATTTCCTGAATCGTTTGTTGCAGGGATTTGATTGTATCCGTTTTGCGTATAACCGGCAGTCAGGTGATTCGTCCAATGACTGGTTGTTTGATATGTGATATTAATTCCGATCAGATAACTTTCAATATCCACATCGGTATGTGGTGAACGGGTGGGACCAAAATTATTGGCAATGGCAGCTGCGTTCGGATGGATAGCCGTATCATATTCCGGATTCCTCGATACATGATGCCGGGTATTTTCATACTGCACAATGAAGTCTGTTGTGAATTTATCCGAAGGATTCCATTTCACGCCTGCGTATATTGTCTGCATTTTTCCTCCACCGTCCGGAAGAAAAGCGTCGTAAGACGAGTACGTTCCGCCAATCGTAACAGCGGCTTTTTTTAATCCCGATACAGACTCCAGGTTATAAAATTGCTGGAAGGGATCTGAATGAACCCATTTGCTGCGCAGGAAGCCCGCACTGGCTGTGAAATTCAGGCTGCTTTGCCCGGGCACCGGCTGTTTGGTATATACCTGTATAATGCCTCCGTTACTTCCTGTTCCATATAAAGTGGATGAAGACGGTCCACGCAATACTTCTACCCGGTCAATGTTTTGCTTGTTCAATGCAAACAGATAACCGGATCCCCCGGCAAATTCGATACCGTCTATATAAACGGCAATCTGTGCATCCTGACCCGTAAGACCCGTTCCCCGAATGCTCAATGTGGTGGCTTCTTCAACTAAATCGCCGGGAGAAAAACTATTCGTGCCAGGTACCATTCCCCGGTAAATCTGTGAAATATTATTGACCGGCAGTGCATCCAGTGTTTTTGAATCGATCACAGTCAATGATGTGGTTTCTGCTTTTCTTCTGATAGCAGTCATATTGCCACCAACGACTACCTGTTCAAGCGGATTTATATTTTCATTCATTACAACATGTAAAAATCCAGATATAATTTTTACTTCTTTTTTATTATAACCGATGCTGGTGACGAGCAGGATGGAATCTTCTTTTCTTACCTGAATCCTGAAGTTTCCATCTTCCCCCGTTATAACAGTCTTCGACCGGTTCATCATACTGACAGACGCGTTGGCAATTGCTTTGTTTGCGCTGTCACTCACATTTCCATAAACGATCTTAATATTATTCGTTTCAGAATCCTTTGTTTTGTTTCCGTTTTGCCTTACACTGACAAATATGGTATTGCCCTGAATTTTGTATGTTAAGGGTTGCTTGTCGAAAGCTTCCTTCAATGCGTTTTCAAGAGATGAGTTTTTTAGGTTCAGCGAAATCCCATGG
>DATHNR010000575.1:0-5125 GCA_035485835.1 Puia sp. | reverse complement strand
AAAAAAATCATCAACGATAATGGCCTCAGCTGTCCGAGTTGTCATTTCGGATTTTCAGAACTCACGGATCAACTGGATGAACGCATAGAATGGTCCAATCAGCTGGGATTGTCGGTGATGGTCTGTTCAAGCTTCGACCTGCCAAAGACCGCTGTGCTGGATGACTGGCTTAAAGCGGCCGACAAGCTGAATAAAGCCGCGGAAAAAATAAAAAAAGCAGGCATGATAACAGGCTGTCATAATCATCAAATGGAATTTGCCACACTGGACAACCAGCTGATCTATGATGCACTGATGAACCGGTTTAATCCCGACCTCGTTAAAATGCAATTCCAGACCCAGGTGATTACACTCGGATATAAAGCCTCTACCTATTTTAATAAATATCCGGGGCGGTTTATTTCATCTCATTTATCCGACTGGACTGCGGAAAAAAAGCAGGTGCCCATTGGTCAGGGAATCATCGACTGGAAAGAATTTTTTGCAGCCGCTAAAACCGGTGGCGTCAAATATTTTTACGTCGAAATGAATTTCGATACCATGGCGCCGAGTGCTGCTTATCTCAAACAACTCAAATAAGAGATGTCATGATTTATCTTCTTCCAATAACTGAATCCCTAATCTGATAAACCGATCTATCTTTTCAAATTCATTTTTGATAGCCTCCTTTTGGAGTGAGCTCACATCGGTATTGAGATCTGCAATCATCGAATTGGTAACACGCAGGATATGTACGGATTGAAAAGTCTTCATTTTGATCCGACGCTCTTCTTTCAAATGACCTTCAATCGTACTATAGTTATTCACTCCGATACCGATGAAAACGGATGCAATTCCGGAAATTGCAATTTCGACTGCGTTATTTGATGATAAAAATGTTAGAAATATGATAACGATACCTGAAACCATGAAAATAAAAACACGGGGATGAAAAATAATCGACTGCGTGAGCTTGTTACTGATGTTCATGAAATGAAATTATTTCAATCCTTCTAAGAATCATTCGGTATTCGACAAAGCGGCAAAAGGGATCGCTAAACGGGGCTAACTAACCGGGTAAAGTTTTGTAAAACGAGCTGGCCTCATCCAATGCTTTTTCACATACAGTACCCAGACTATCAAATGAACGGCAGAAAGAATCTTCATTTAAATCTTCATATTCCAGCTTGTCCAAAAATGGCTGCAATTTTTGTGTGAGTCCCATTACGGATATCGTGGTCTTCATGTTATGTGCCAATTTTTTTACCTGTCCGTGATCCGAATTGATCCAGGCTTTCCAGATTGATTCCAGCTCCCGTGGAATCATCGCGAGAAATTCGGCTGTAACTGCCAGTTCGTATTGGCTATCCCCATTACTGACTTCCTTCATGTAACTAAGATCGATATGTTCATATTTCTTTTCGGGTAACAAATGGGATAAAGCAATATGACTTTCCGTGACAGGTGTGAGAACTGTATATCGGGCAATTAAATCGTAGAGCTGTTGCTCGTTCACGGGTTTGGATATATAGTCATTCATACCGTAGCTGAGGCATTTCTCCCTTTCGCCCTGGAATGCATGCGCGGTCATGGCAATAATGGGTGTTTTTAATTTAAGAATTTCTCTTATTTCCAACGCAGCCGAATAGCCATCCATCTCAGGCATTTGTATATCCATCAGAATAATACTGTAATTCCGTTTTTTCAATTTTTCAATAGCCCGCCTGCCATTATCGGCCAGATCGAATTTAACTTTCCAGTTCTTTAAAAGGTGACTGATCAGAAGTTTGTTGACTTCATTATCCTCCACTACAAGAATTTCTATTTCACCCAGGTTGATTGGAGTATGGAGAACAATATCATTCATGTCTTCGGATTTAAGCTGCTTGGAACTTAGCTTATACGGAATTGTAAGATTGAAACAGGTTCCTTTGCCAGGTTCACTTTCTACGGATATGTTGCCCTCCTGAAGTGTCACCAGATCTTTTACAATAGCAAGACCGAGACCACTGCCCCCATAATTTCTGGTTGTCGAATCTTCTGCTTGCTGAAAGCGTTCGAAAATAAAAGGGAGCTTATCTTCTTTGATGCCGATTCCGGTATCTCTTACCTGAATTCCAACTAGTATACCTACTTCTCCGACAGCCCCTTCGTTAGAAATCTTCACGCTAACTTTTCCCCTGTTTGTAAATTTTAATGCATTCCCAATCAGGTTCATCAAAATTTGCGTGAGCCTCGCCGGATCTCCTTCGAGCACGTCGGGTAAAGTTTTATCCACCTCTGAAATAACCCTGATCCCTTTTTGCTCAAATCTGGTTTTAAACATGGTTATTACTGATCCAAAAAGACCTGATATATTGAAAGGATATGAATCTATATGCATCATACCCGCCTCAATCTTTGAAAGATCGAGTACGTCGTTAATAATCGTCAGTAGTGTCTCTCCTGATTGTTGAATAGTTTTAACATATCCCCTGGATTCTTCATCGAGCTCCTTTTTTTGCAAAAGGTTGGTAAATCCCATGATCGCACTCATGGGTGTTCGTATTTCATGACTCATATTAGCAATGAAAAGTTCCTTCACCCTCGCAGCCTCACTGACTTTTTTTTCTGAAATATTCAATTTCTGAATCAACACCTGTTGCCTGAAGACCCTGTATAAAATAATAAAGAATAAAACGGCGCCACAAATAAGTACGATAATGATCAGTAGTGTTCCGGAATACAATGCCTTTTGGCCACTATTTTCGGTCGAAAGCGTTGATTTAAGAAGAATTTTCTGCCTTGAATTTTCAATCTGGTGGGTAACCAAACGAATAGAATCATTTAATTCCCGGGAAAGAACAGAATCAGACGAATTCCGGCTATAATATCGCTTTTGACCATTAGCCAATTTAGAATATCCCAACTTTTCATGAACCAGAAGATCCAACCGGTTAATATAGATTACAGAACTGTCGTCGTCAGATATCTTTTGCAGATTATCCAGATCAAATTGAACGATACCAATCTTTGCTTTGAACTCCCTGATGTAATTTGAATCCGGTACTGATTTCACACCACCATATCTTCCTTCAATAGCAGCGATATCTTTATTTAATTCCCTTAGTTCATTGGTCACGCCCATTTCAGCAAGAATCTTTTTATTCCCTTCTATAAGATTATTTACATTACGATTGGAATTATAATGGACGTAAAGCAAAATGATATTCCCGGAGATAAATGCAACGGATAGGAAATAAATTATCTTCCTCAAATTCATTCAATGCACATTTAATCAAACTCACAAGCTGCAAAGTCAGCTTGTTCACAATACATTCATTCTTTTATTCAATGCAGCTCTATAAACATCACCAACGGGCAAAGGCTTACCATTAATAACAATGGAGCCTTCCTGGATTCTGTCGATTTTATTTACTGCAATTAAATAAGACCGGTGTACACGTATAAATTCACCAGCTGGCAACCTCTCTTCAACGAGCCGCATGGTGGTATGAATGGCAAAGAACTTCTGGGCAGTAAATAATTTCACGTAATCCCCCATTGCCTCTGCAAAAAGAATATCATCCAGCCTGAGTTTTCGTACAATATTTGAATCCCTGATAAAAATAAACTCATCATTGTTCATACGAACTTCCTCAGTATTGCTGGTAATGATCGCCCTTGCCCGATCAATAGCCTGGCTAAATCTCGACGGCGTAATCGGTTTGACCAGGTAGTCCACAACATTTAATTCAAAAGCTTCAACAGCATAATCCTTTTTAGAAGTCGTAAAAATAATTAAGGGATGTTTGTCACCCAGATTCCGGGAAAGTTCAATGCCGGACATACCCGGCATTTCTATATCCAGCAATATCAGGTCGACAGGGAAATCGAGTAAATAATTACGTGCATCGGATGCATTATCAAATTCACCTGATATCATCAGATCAGGAATCTGCCGGGCCAGTTGTTTTACTGTATATCTCGCTATTTTATTATCGTCTACAACAATCGAAAACATACAACTGCAAGGTAGGCCGGGGTTTAAAGTCAAAAACCTACGCTTAGGTTAAAAACTTTTAAATGTTCGTTAATGCAAACTTTGAAAGAAGATTCGACAAAACCCATTTTAACGACAGATTTTGCCTGTTTGACGATTTGATAATTTCACAGGATGGGCAACCTTGTATTTTTGGGTTTGGATTTCAAATGCAAAAAACAGAATCAAATAATAAACTTTCTAAAATGAAAAAGATATGGATATTTTTTGCTGCAACATGCTTTTTTGCTGTTGCAGCCAGTGCGCAGGAAACGGATCTTTCTCTAAGGGCATATGCAAAAGAAATGAATCAAAACGAACTGCCCGGTCCTCCAGAAAATGTGATAAATAATAGTGGGATGACAGATTCTGAGTTGAAAGATTTCAGTATTCAAACCAGGGAAAGCTTCTATTCAGATTTCGGATATATGCCCATTACCCGATGGGAAATATCGGAAGGATATGACATAATTAGTTTCGTAGACAAAGGCGTCCAGTATTCAGCATACTATGATTTGGATGATGGATTGGTCGGAACGATTTCAAATATATCTGTTGAAAATCTACCAGCTCACGCCCTGGAAAATATATATAAAAAGTATAAGGGATATTCAGTAGGTGACGCTGTATTTTTCGACGACAACGAGCTCAACGAAACTGATATGATATACTACGGGAAACGGTTTAACGATGATGATGAATATTTTGTTGAGCTCAAAAGCGATAAAGAAAATATAGTAGTCCAGGTTAATGATTTCGGCGACGTATCATTTTTCACCAGGCTAAAATAAATTTCAGCATCCATTAATTTAAGCTTGTAAGTTGGTTTTCATAAAGGTGAACAGACCTGGTATTCCTGCCGGGTCTTTTAATTAAACCTGGAACATTGTTACAATACATTATGGGTTTACTATAATATAGCTCATATTACTATAAGCATTTATTGAAGGCTGATACATACACTGGAGTGTAGCAGGACCGTTTGTAAAATTACCCGACGCTGATATCACGGTTTCGTAACTAATACTGTGTATACCGGAAGGTATCTTGTCAACGAAAAACAAATATCCGGCGTCTTTTACAGACTGGTAATAATCCAGACCGTCTTCATACTCGTAACCGCTT
>DATHNR010000574.1:0-3737 GCA_035485835.1 Puia sp. | reverse complement strand
GAAAGCAAAATATTTCTGTCCCAGTCAATTTCATCCTTATCAAAAAATAGCAGGCGTTTTAAATTAGGTATTTCCTGTCCGCTATAAATCATAGGTATACCATCATAAAGACAACAGAAAACAGCAAAGGTCATGGCTGCTTCACCCAGCCTTTCATATTCAGTTCCGCTATGGGAATTTTCATCATGATTCGAAGTAAAGTAGGTCCGGATAGCTCTTGCAGGAAATTGATGTTTATAATAATATAAAACCTGGAACAGCCCTTGCATATCGCTGGTTTTTTTCCAGTATGCTTCCATGATATGTACCATCTTCCAGGTATAAGTCACGTCAAAAACTTCGTGATACATTATTTCTTCACATTCAGCCAGCCAGAATAAGGGTTTTATATTATCGAGAATCCTTCTCGCCTCTTTCCAGAAATCCAGCGGAACCAGCATGGCCATATCACATCGAAATCCATCGATATTACAGGTTTCCAACCAGAATTGCATAGCCCTGATCATTGCAATCCGGAGTTCGCGCCTGTCGTAATTGAGATCTATCACATCTGCCCAGCCATGGGCATCGTAAAATGCACCTTCTGTATTTTTTCTATAAAATTCCGGATGTTCGGTAGTCCAAACATGATCCCAACCTGTATGATTAGCCACCCAGTCGATGATCACTTTGAATCCATATTCATGTGCCCGCTCCACAAGCCATTTGAAATCTTCCACTGTACCAAATTCCGGATTGGTATTCATATAATCGGAACACGCATAGTAACTCCCAAGAGTTCCTAAGCGCCCTGTTTTGCTGATTGGTGTGATTGGCATAAACCAGAGAATTTCAATTCCCATATCCCTAAGCCGTTCAAGATGTGCTGCAAAAGCACGGAAACTTCCTTTCCTTGTGTACTGACGAAGATTCACTTCGTAAATATTCGAATCAAGTGCCCAGCTGACGGTTTTAAATTCTCCGATCATTCAATTCTCTTTGAATCTGAAAGATACGAATCAGGTTTAAAGCCTAAAGCTTAAAGCAGAAAGCTTAAGGCCTAAAGAAGGCCTAAAGCTTAAAGCAGAAAGCTAAAGGCAGAAAGCTTAAGGCCTAACGTTTAACGCCCAACGCTTAACGCTTTTTAGTTGTGTGTTATTAATAAAAGTTCTTATCTGTTAATTATTCACCGTTAACAATTAATCCCGCATGTGCGGGAACAATTAACAATTAGCGCCGGCTTCATAACTTTGCATCAGTAATGAAAACGTTCCAGGTTCCACACATCTATCGCAGTCCGCTCATCACCGCAATTAAAAATAAACGCCGTGCAGATGACAGGATGAAAAAAGATTTTTCACCCACCCTGCTGGATTTCGGACCAGTTCGGATTTATCTCGCCCGGCATTTCGGATTTTGTTACGGGGTTGAAAATGCAATTGACATTGCTTTCCGGACAATAGATGAAAATCATGGTAAAAATATTTTTCTACTAAGCGAAATGATTCATAATCCACAGGTTAACCAGGATCTGAAAAACAGGGGAATACGCTTTCTGCAGGATACCGGTGGTAAACAATTGATTCCATTCGAATCTCTTGTCCCTACGGATATCGTTATTACTCCTGCTTTTGGTACCAGTCTCGAGATCGACGCTTTATTAAAATCCAGGGGCATCCATACTGAGATCTACAATACCACCTGTCCCTTTGTAGAAAAAGTCTGGAACAGGTCGGGCCAGATCGCAGAAAAAAAATTCACGGTTATCATTCACGGTAAACCAGGCCATGAAGAAACACGTGCTACTTTTTCCCATGCAGCTGCAGCAGGGCCGGCCCTCATCATTCGGGATATGGAAGAAGCAAAGCTTCTCAGTCATTTCATCAAAAAAGAAAAGGATTCCGGTGAATTTTTTAAATTTTTTAAAGACAGGATCAGTATTGGATTTGATCCGGTGAATGACCTGGAAAGAATAGGTGTTGTGAATCAGACGACGATGCTGGCTTCAGAAACACAGCAAATCGCTGACTTTTTAAAAGAGGCTATCCGGGAAAAGTCACAGCTCAACGATGATAATTCTTCAGAAAGTTTTGCGGATACCAGGGATACTTTGTGTTATGCCACGAATGATAATCAGTCTGCTGTTTCAGCAATGCTTTCTACGAATGCTGATCTGGCTATTGTTGTTGGTGGGTATAATTCTTCCAATACTTCTCATCTGGTGGAATTATGCGAAAGAAAACTTCCCACTTATTTTATTGAAGATGCAGGAAAAATGATTTCGGAAGAATCAATCATTCATTTTGATCTGCATAAAAATACCAGTATAACTGAGAAGGGATGGCTGCCGGTGAAAAGACCACTACAAATACTGCTGACCAGCGGTGCTTCCTGCCCGGATGCCATTGTTGAATCCGTGATTAATAAACTCTGCGATTTTGTTTCCGGAAGCAAACATCCGGACCAGTTGATTGAACAATTCCAATAAAGCTCAAAGCCTAAAGCCCAAAGCTTAAAGCTTAAAGCTTAAAACCAAATTAATAATTAAAGATTTAAAATTGGGGAACTAAAAAGAAGTTTTAGGCTTTAGGCTTTAGGCTTTCGGCTTTATTTCATTTTAAAACCTTCAAGAAATTTAGTATTGAAATTTCCGCTCCGGAAATTCGGGTCTTTCATTAGTTGCAGATGAAAGGGAATGGTGGTCTTTACTCCTTCAATCACATATTCCATCAGAGCACGGTGCATCGTATCGATCGCCTCGCTGCGTGTTCTTGCTACTGCTATGATTTTAGCTATCATGGAATCATAATAAGGCGGGATGGTATAACCCGCATACACATGCGAATCGACACGGATTCCATGCCCCCCGGGTTGATGCAGGGTAGTGATCTTTCCAGGGGAAGGACGGAAATCATTATAGGGATCTTCCGCATTGATACGGCATTCAATGGCATGGCCCTGAGGCTCATAATTCACTCCGCTGATGGTTTCGCCTGCTGCAATTTTTATTTGTTCCTTTATAAGATCAAAATTGACCACTTCTTCTGTTACACAATGTTCAACCTGGATACGGGTATTCATTTCCATGAAATAGAAATTCCTGTGTTTATCTACCAGGAATTCAACCGTACCAACGCTTTCATAATGTATCGCAGATGCAGCCTTGATGGCCGCTTCGCCCATTTTGTATCTCAGCTCCCGCGTCATAAAGGGTGAAGGTGATTCTTCCACCAGTTTCTGGTGACGTCGCTGAATGGAGCAATCTCTTTCACTCAGGTGGCAAACCGTACCATACTGGTCACCGGCGACCTGGATTTCTATATGACGGGGTTCTTCAACAAATTTTTCCATGTATATACCGTCGTTCTTGAAAGAAGCGCCGGCTTCTGCTTTTGCAGAATCAAATGCACGTTCCAGTTCTGATTCATTCCATACCACACGCATGCCCTTACCTCCGCCACCTGCAGTAGCTTTAAGAATTATCGGATAACCCGTTTCATTCGCCACCGCCCTGGCATGACCCAGGTTCTCAAGTAAGCCACCTCCTCCCGGAACAACAGGAACTCCCGCCTTGATCATTGTTTCCTTAGCCGTCACTTTATCACCCATAGAATTGATCATGGAAGGAGTGGGACCAATAAACTTTATACCATGTTCTCCGCAGATTTCAGCAAACCGGGCATTTTCAGCCAGGAAACCATATCCCGGATGAATTCCATCCGCATTGGTAATTTCAGCAGCAGCCATGATATGCGGAA